>CAKZVB010000239.1 GCA_937922015.1 uncultured Granulosicoccaceae bacterium | reverse complement strand
CTGGAAAAGCAGGCGGTACAATCAACTACCAGGCTCGACAGGACCCTTTCGCCGTTAAACAAGCGCCTCCAGACACTCGCGTCTGATTCCGTCAATAGCAACCGGCTGACGGGAAACGTTGTCCACCAAAACATGCGTATAGCGACCACGCGCGCATGCTATATCACAATCATTTGTAAACAACGCTATGTCGTAAGTCACCGAAGATGATCCAAGGCGGATCACTCGAATGCCAACATGCACTACGTCCGGGAACCTTATCTCCGAGAAATACTGAGCACCTGTTTCGACGACAAGAAATACCTGTGCCGGCGCTTCCATTTGAAGCAGGCCTGCCTCGAGGTACCAGCCATTAATAGCGGTGTCAAAGTAGGAAAGATAGACCACGTTGTTTACATGGCCGTAGATATCTACATCTGCCCAGCGCGTTGACATGGTGCGGAACAGTTCGTAGTCCGAGCGGGCGCTGGCAACTAAGCGACTCATTTACAGCTTTCAAAAAGCACCACAGCTTTCATCCGCAGCCTCATGAATAATGCAGCTAGAGACACTGTGTAAATTCAAGCACCAGAACCGGAGGGGTCGAAGTCTCCCGGGAAGTAAACGCGACATCATTACCTGCGGAATCCTGCCGCAGAAACAGGCTGATTTCCTCACCATTGACGAACAGTGAAGTTAACCCGATGGTGTAGGACATTCCCGACTGCCACAGCCCGTCGCGTGAGCCAACCAGGTTTGAAAGGTCCGGCAATTCGAGGTCGACATCGGTTTCCTCCCACTGGTATGAATCATCCTGGTACACACCAATATTGCCGTTTCCACTGTCGTCACCTACCGAGAGCACCAGCGCTGCACCTGTTAACTCACCCGCCTGTGCGGGTACCGTAAAGCCCAGCAGTGAGCGCCGCGCGGAAGCATTGACGCGCAGCTCTTCGTTGTTGAATATTGTACCCCCCTGAAAGAATAGATCTTTGCTGGCTCCAAATTGAAATTGCTCAGTGATAGGGGTACAAGCCACTGTCTCTACCCGGGTTTGCACCTGAGCTGTTGTATAAACCTCTGAAACTGATGGGTCAGTGATATTAAGAACATAGCCAAAGGTAGTCCCGCTATCAGCGTCCGCGGGAATTGTCCACGCTATGTTGTTACTGTTTTCGTTCCAGTTAAAGCCGGATGCTGCCGCATCAAGGGCGTAGGGGTCTGATCCGCAGTTGATATAACTTGCGATATCTTCAATCGTTACCGTGTCACCCGGTGCGCCGGTAGTTACCGGCAGCGTTTGGGCAGTACAACTTACCGATATAACATCAGGTGCATTGAACGGGTCTGTGCCTTGCTGTCGTTCCAGATAATTTGCAGTGCCGTCAGCATCGGTATCAATAGCGAATGAAAAATCAGCTTCATTAAAAGTCACTGACGGATTGGCGTTGTTTATCGATACTGTTTTTCTGGCTGTGGCCAGTTGGTATGGCTGCCCTTCGTAGTTATCGAGGATTGAGACATCTAATACTACAGCAGTGCCTGCATTGATCGAAGATGTGGCAGAAAAGGAATTCTCATTGCGATTCAAACTAACCAACTGCCCGTCAACGCGGTACTCTGCATACGAGTTTTCTGCATTAACAATAAGCGCCGGGATACCGAACAAAGTCGTGAGCGTCGCAGACGAGTTATCCGGGTTTGTAATATCCGTACCGGCGATTAACTCTGCTACGTCTGACTGGCCGTCATTGTCACGGTCGGGAATAGCATAGTCGCCCGCTTCAAAAATTATCGTCTGCTGATCTGTGATCGTATTCAGCTGACGCGATTGTGTTGCCACCGCGAACCTTTGCCCAGTGACCGTTTCAATCATCTGCACCGAGGCTGTCACGGGCGCGCTGTTGACAACGTTAAAACTACCGCGGAAGTCATTTCCAGACGCCGTCAGAACCTTTGTGTCCTGTCCCACGCTGGCTTCAAACAGATAACTACTAAAGCTACTGCCTGCGAGAAGCTGAGGCTGCCTTGCGATTAACGGTATATTCACCAATCCTGGTGTCTCCGCGGCATCCAGCGGGTTGGTATCTTCTTCTCTCTCGACGATGTTGCTGGCCGAATCGCCATCGTCATCGTGGGAATCAAAATCGTATGAAGCGCGACTGACGGTCAGTTGCTGATTCGTCGTACCCGTGGTGACTTGCTGTGAGCGTGTGGCCAGCACCAGTTTCTGGTTTGCAAAGCGCTCACTGAATTCTATCTGGACACCAAAGGTGGCTCGTGCGGGTACCTGAATTGATCCGCGATATGCTCCGCTGCCATCGGGGTTCAACGATATCTGCACACCGTTAACGATGGCCGTCGCCTCGATATTATTGGGGTCAAGTGCGCTTATTGACCGAATTCTGTCCGGCAGTGGTAAACTGAGTTCGGTGCTGCTGATTGATGCACTACGGACATTAGCTGCCGGATCCCCGCTGTCGCACGCGCTGACCATCAGGCAACACGAAAGTAACGCAGTTGTTAATAGTTTACGCTCACTACCCATCTGTATCACTGCCTCGTTAAACACCACGTTTAATTTGCTGTTGGTCCGTCACTGACTATTGTCAGTGTCACTGTGTCGCCATCAGGGTTGGGTGTGTCGCCGGAACCACCACCCGAACCAGCAAGCACCCCTAGCAACAGCAAGGCCCCTACCCCCATCAGCAAGCCTGATGAACCAAACTTTGATTCACCGGCTGCGGAACCGGCTGGAGCCTGCGCTATAACCGGTGCTTCCTGCTGAGCGGGCTCAGGCCGCTCCAGTGGCCGCTCCAGCGGCAGCACAATGGGTGCGTAGGAATACCCGCGGCTGGCGGTATTGCCAGAGGTGTCAGTTGCTTCGATGTAGTACTGCAGACCGGGATAATCACTAATACTGGTCTCAATGGCTATCATGTACTCTCCAAGTGAATCCAGCAACATGCGCATTGGAATCTGCTGGAACTCACCGACTTCGCTTTGCCGGTAAAAAAGGGTTACCCGCTCAATGTCAAAGTCGTCTGATACACGCGCCAGAAAAGTCTGCAACTCACCGGATACGCCCGGGCTTTCAGCCTGCCGATGAATCACCACCGGCGCTTCCGTGTCGGTAATCTGGGCAGAGGCGATGCCGCTGACAATTTGCATGAGAGCAAGCAAAGCGGCCAGCATATAACCGCTTACCCGCTTCAGTATTGCCGTGTAACAGCTGCTGTTCATCGACGTCTGGTAGTCAGCTTTTCGCATGGTAGAACTCTAATGAAGCCATTGATTAGCGAAGTGTGCACTATTTGCTATCAGTTAAAAACACTTCACACCTAACTGTAACGGCGAGCTGCTGCCCGTCCTTCACCACTCAGCCATCAGTTTTCAATTAAAAATCAACTACTTTACGGATTTAAGCAGATCCATCAGGTTCAGCTGTGTGTCTGCAGCCTGCTCCGGGGCTGGCGAGATTCCCGCCGCCAGCAGCTTTCTGGCCAGCATGTGATCGCGCGGGGAGTTCACAGAATCGACTGCCAGTAACTTCGTTGCACGATAGTGAAATACCGAAAAACTGCCTGATTCAGGGTCACCACGAAGCAAATGCTGATCGGCATCAAACGACAGGCCTGTCATCTGCAAACTGTGGTCTGCCTGATCAGACCAGAACCATGG
>CAKZVB010000238.1 GCA_937922015.1 uncultured Granulosicoccaceae bacterium | reverse complement strand
GCGATGACATTTGGCCATAAATACAACTGGTTGATCTTAATAGCAATTACTCTGATAGGCGCCTTAATACGTGTGTACTTTGTAGCAAGGCATAAGGGTACGGCATCCTTATTACCTATCATCGCCGCGGTTGCAATATTGATCGGACTCATTGCATTAATGGCACCACGGCAGAGTACTACTGCTGCGATTGGCAATGAATCAAATGTCACGCTTGCAACTGTTCACGGGATTGTTATTACCCGATGCAGTTCCTGCCATGCAAAAGTCCCGACACAACCGGGTTTTCAAGCACCACCTAAGGCGATTATTTTTGAATCAGAGGATGATGTGACCAGACAGGCGCGGGATATTCACCAGCAAACCGTGGTCACTAAAGCCATGCCGATTGGCAACCTTACAAGCATTACCGACGAGGAGCGTGCAGCGATTGACACGTGGTTCAGGCAGTTGACTAAGTAGTTACGAATGTCACGATCCGGCATGCAGATTCAGGGACGGATCACACACAAAGCGATATTCAGGGCTGCTCTCGGGTGCCCGGAGCGCTATTGATGGAGAATGCAAATGTCAAAATATAAATCCGCTAAAAAGCCGGTGCTGATACCGGTCGACGAGACACCAAATACGACACAGGATCAATTCATATACACCGAAATACTCGATGCTATTCTGGAGAGACGGCTGGATCCGGGAGTAAAACTCAAAGAAGATGAGTTAGCCGATATATTCTCTGTCAGCCGTACTATTGTGCGCAGGGCTCTATTGAGATTGTCTCATGATCGTATCGTAGATATTCAACCAAACCGCGGCGCCACGATAGTAAAGCCTGATGTGGACACCGCAAGGGAAGTTATCGGTGCTCGTCGTCTGATTGAGCGTGAGATTATCCGTCAGGCAACACTCAACGCCACGCCGGAAGCAATCATCGAATTAAAAAAATGCGTAGAGGATGAGCGTGATGAAGTTCGTCGCCAGCATGTAGGCAGTGGCTTGCGACTAAGTGGAGATTTCCATATTCAACTGTCACGGTTATCCGGCAACCGGACGTTAATGGGGTATTTAAAAGAGCTGGTTCCGCAAACCTCTCTTATAATAGCTACCTATCAAACACCGCATCACACGCTGTGTGCTCACCAGGAACATTTTGACATTATCGATGTGGTAGCCAGCGGCAATGTTAAAGCAGCTCAGGAGGCAATGGATATTCATCTTCAACATATAGAAGACAAACTTAATCTGGAACAGGAACACTCCAGCGGAAATTTATACGCCACTTTCTCACATATTATAAAACAAGACTGACGCAACATATTTTCGAATAATCAATTTTTATAGTATCGTAGGCTCTGATCTTAGTCAGGAGGAGCATAAAGCGAGCGAATCATTGGTTCAATTCCATCAGCCGCTGATACTGGCCAGGCATATTCCCAAGGATACTGAGCTCGCACAGGACCTATTGCCTCAATTTGAGCGTAATGAATGCTGCGTTGATGCAGGCTGGTTGGTCATCGATAAACACCGGAATATACTGCACTGCCCGACGTGAATTGCTACGCAAATTCTGGCATGAGCGAAAGTGACTGACAACGCTACACGGGTGACGAATTTCCATCGCGCCACTATTGAATCTTTAATTGGAACTTCCAGGCGCTGCAGGCCTCGAAGAACTGAATAAACTGGAACCCGAACTCATCAATCGTTGAGTTGCTGGCGCTAACAATAAGACCTGTGCGCAACGCTATCCCTGCAGTGAGAACGCTAGCCTGCTCAATGCCGAGGCTATACCCGAAGGAAGGACGATTAGCGGGGCGGCCAATCCCGCGCATGTGGCAATTAGCCCTTTTCAAGAGACCAAACAAGCTATGAAAACATCTGATCTGTTCGTTAAAGCGCTGGAGAATGAAGGCGTACAATATATTTTTGGTATCCCCGGTGAGGAAAACCTCGACTTTCTCGATTCATTGAGAGATTCGCCGATCGAGCTGATTCTTACGCGCCACGAACAAGCTGCAGGATTCATGGCGGCAACCTATGGTCGTTTGACCGGCAAGCCGGGTGTTTGTCTGTCAACACTCGGCCCGGGTGCGACCAATTTTGTCACCGCTGCGGCCTACGCCCAGTTGGGTGGTATGCCGATGATTATGTTGGGTGGTCAGAAACCTATTCGTAAAAGTAAGCAGGGCAGATTTCAGATTGTCGATGTGGTTACCCTGATGAAACCGGTCACTAAATATTCAGAGCAGGTTCTCGACGGTAATAATGTACCGGCAATGGTTCGCGAAGCGTTCCGTGTGACCATGGATGAACGCCCGGGTGCCGCTTATATAGAATTGCCCGAGGATATCGCCGAAGAGGACACTGATGCCTCGGTGTTTGAAGTGGCCGGTCACCGGCGTCCGGATGCCAACGAACAATCTATTGTTGCCGCAGTGGAGATGATTCGCCAGGCCAAAATGCCGTTGCTGTTGATCGGCGCCGGTGCCAACCGTAAACGCACCAGTGAATCGCTGGTACAGCTAATTGATCAGTCAGGCCTGTATTTCTTTAATACCCAGATGGGCAAAGGTGTTGTAGACGAGCGCCATGAGCGATTCATTGGCACAGCGGCGTTGTCTGATAACGACTTTCTGCATTGTGCTATTAATCGTTCAGATCTAATTATCAATGTGGGTCATGATGTCATCGAAAAACCACCGTTTTTTATGGAAAAGGGTGGCAAGAAAGTGATTCATGTAAACTTTGATGCCGCCAATATTGACGACGTATACTTTCCGCAACTCAATGTTGTGGGAGACATCGCCGGATCAGTCAGTCGCATTACTGACAAACTGGGTAAGCTTGATCAGGATTTCAGTTTCTTCGCGCGTGTCAGGGATGACGTCGACTCTCATCTGACCAGGTATTTTAAAGACACCCGTTTTCCAATGCTTCCGCAATCGCTGGTCAGTATGCTGCGTGATCATCTCGACGCAAAAGACATCATCACATTGGACAATGGTGTATATAAACTCTGGTTTGCCAGAAACTATGAGTGCTACGAGTCCAATACGCTGCTGCTTGATAATGCACTCGCGACTATGGGCGCCGGGCTGCCATCTGCAATGGCAGCCAAACAGCTCAAACCCGACAGCAAGGTCATTTCCGTGAACGGCGACGGTGGGTTCTTGATGAACTCGCAAGAGTTGGAAACGGCCGTACGTATGGGGCTGGATTTGGTGGTTATCATTCTTAATGACGGCGCCTACGGCATGATCAAATGGAAACAGGAAGGTGTTGGATTTAAAAATTACGGTCTCGATTTCACCAACCCGGATTTGGTGCAGTATGCCAACAGCTTTGGCGCGATAGGTCATCGGGCCGAAAGCTACGAAGACTTCGAAAAGATCTTAAATACATCACTGAACAGCAAAGGTGTTCACGTTATTGATTTGCCCATCGACTATTCATTGAATCATTCCATCCTTAACGTCTTGTTAAAAGAAAGCGCCTGCATAGTCTGATAACCGTTAAGAAAACAATGAGGCTCTAAGTGCGAAAAAACCCTCCAATGGTGGGTTCAACACCGCAAAGGAGCAGGGCAGACCCCCCCGGTTTGCGAGCGGGTTATCGATTCCGTCGCTATGATCGCCATCCTTCCAGACTGCGGGGCTTACGACAATCGCTACTATCAACAATTCAACTCCGGCCACCACAGTCAAAAAATATATTGAATACTCTTGTAGACGGAATAATCTTGTACCATCTGGTTAAATAAATCAGTTGAAGTGCTTACTGAGATATAACTAAATCCAATGCACTACGATCCTCGACACAACAAGCACGGTTTCTATTCATACAACGTTTAAAGAGCACTGCGTTGCTGATTAGTTCCCGCCTGCGTCAGATAGCCACTTAAATCATTTAACATAAGATATGATACGCGTGCTTATTGGCGTGGTCTCAATCCTGTGGTGCTATTGCAAGCGGTTACGAATTCCCTTGAAAGAATGCTGGAAGCTTTACCCTGTCAAATGGACAATGCATGTTGAACACCGCTATTCGCAACAACGACAAAGCTGTCGTACCTCCTTTTGAGCAAATGCCATTCGATTTGGGGAGATTGTGGGCGTAATTGTGTATCGCATTCTGTGTGATTCCACTCAAACTCGATGAGCTTCCGCCAACCACGGTTACCACAGGTTACACTTAAAATTTCATGTATTTACCGGCCAATAATCACATGAACTTCCCATGAGAAGCATAAATCTCGCGCTTGATAACTCTGTCTGTTTGAGCCGTAGACGGAGAAGTACCTCACAAACCGCAGTCAGGACAGATTTCGATATAAGCAGTTTCTGGAAGCTCTGGCGTGGTTGTCTGTCGCAAGCCAGCGATGTCAGGCACAACCACATCGGAATCCAGGTGACATTTCGGCTCATCGAGAATCCGCCAACCCCAGGGCCATCGTTTGATGTTTGATCAAAATGAGACGTGATGACGGTGGTGAGGAGTGTGGAAGCCAGGGAAAGCCTGGGTCCTGGTCCTGGAGGTCACCTGATAGAATCTCTGCTACCAGATTCTCGGGTACTGCACGCAGTTCGTCGTAGTTGTTTGCTTTTATCTGTACGGGCTTGTTTACAGGAGTATCTGGCGAATCGGCTCCAGAGAATGGTAGCGCAGAGCGTATTTCATGTTACTACACATGCGCGCATAATATATATTATGTTAAATCATGTGTATCGTGTTGTATGGGGTTAACTTCCCTTGTTGTACGACTCACCAAAGTTCAGGACGTTAGCGCAGCAATAGTACCTACTAGCGGTGCAAAGAACCGTACTTTTCGTTCGGATCCGCC
>CAKZVB010000237.1 GCA_937922015.1 uncultured Granulosicoccaceae bacterium | reverse complement strand
TGCTCTACAAGCGCTGTTATCTCAAACAAAGCGACACCCCACCGGACCGCCCCTCCAACAGCATCTGCCTTGTTTTTTGAAATCCCCCGGAGTCGGGACAA
This sequence comes from uncultured Granulosicoccaceae bacterium, assembly GCA_937922015.1. Taxonomy (GTDB): domain Bacteria; phylum Pseudomonadota; class Gammaproteobacteria; order Granulosicoccales; family Granulosicoccaceae. The sequence goes on along the minus strand of CAKZVB010000237.1, from coordinate 9,274 downwards.
AGCGCCAGGGATGGCGCGTGAGCGCCAGCAGCACAAGGACGTGCATCTGGCGCGGCCCGACGGAGGGGGATTTCAAAAAATTCCGCAGGAACCCGAAGGGCAAGGCAGCAGCGGACGAAACAAAAAAGGCGTTTTGTTTACTTTTCCGCCTGTGAAAAGTGAATCGTACAGCCAGGGACCGGCTTCGAAAAAACGCCATGTATGGCACGTCTAAGAAGAACGTCTAAGTAGCAAGCCAGAACAGCAAGCCAGATCAGCAAGCCAGAACAGCAAGCCAAACCAGCACGCCAAACCAACCATAAAAAAGAAATCTAAACAAACTCAATGCCCCCACGACACTAACAAATTGTACTCAAATAATTACCATAAGCATCAGCATGACAACCTGTATGATTCTCCATCCCCGGCCTGGTAAGGTATCCCTTGGGAGCAATATAACTTTGTATGGTTTTTTCAGGCACCTGCGCCCATCGGATATTAAATGCCGCCAGCTTCGGGTGATAGAACTGCGAACTATAAGACTCAATATTATCGTGTATCCACCACGCCAGCGCCTGCCAGTCGCCGGTCTGTTCATAGTAGGGCACAAACGAATTCACTACGATACAAGCTGTAGCACCAATATTTCCGTGCTTATCGGGATAATCCCAAATATGGTGTGCGTAGTTTCTCTCGTTACTGGAGCAGTTGTATTGATTCTTGTTGCGGGCACCCATACTGTTAACTGATGGACTTCGATACCCTGATCGAATAGATACTCTACCGAGCACTCGCTGGATGGGCTCGAGCACTTTTTCACACAGGTTGGTTCCGGCCTCAATAGCGACATCAGGGTAATCGGGAATATTCGCAATACTTTCAATCTGCGAGATTTCCGAATACAAAAAGTCCCTCAGGAAAAACGATTCTGACAATCGTACACGACCGAGTTTTTCAAGCGATTTTACAGACCTGGGACTACGCATATTAATCATCTGTCCGGTAAAAACACGCTGAGTACCTGCCGCATCAGCTCAGGACTCAGTCGTTGAAGATCGAATTAACTTAATATCATTGTTAGCAGCCCAGTCTGCGATATCATTTCGCTTCAACGCACAGGCCATCAGATCCGGAAACTCGTGCGGGGTGCAGGCAAATACGGGCGCACCCATCGCTGCTATGTTTTCGGCCATCACCGTGTCATAGGAAGGCGCACCGGTGTCAGTCAGGGCCAACAACACAATCACATTAACACCCATACCAATCAAATGCGCCAACCGTTGCTGAAAAGCTTCGGCATCACCGCCCTCATAAAGATCGGTGATTAATATCAAGTGCGCTTTGCTGGCGTCTTCGATACGCTCCTGACAATAGGCCACTGCCTGATTTATATCAGTCCCGCCACCAAGTTGAATACCAAACAATACTTCAACCGGATCGGCCAGCTCGTCTGTTAGATCTATTATTGCAGTATCAAAACAAACCAGCCTGGTTTTCACCACCGGCAAAGATGCCATTACGGCGGCAAAAATTGACGAATATACAACCGACGTTCCCATGGATCCCGATTGATCAACACACATAATAACTTCATCCAGATCAACTATCCGGCGTTGCTTTCTCATAAAACCAATCAATTGCTCCGGTACAACTGTTTTGTACTCGGGCTGATAGTGCTGCAGGTTTGCGCGGATGGTTCGTGGCCAGTCGATATCGCGAAATCGTGGTCGGTTAGTGCGTTTCGATTTATCAACAGCACCAAGCAGTGCCTGTGCGGTTCGTCGCTCCAGGCGCTCCATGAGATCAGCAACAACCTGAGCAATCACTATCCGTGCAGTCTGTTTAGTTTTATCAGGCATGACACCACGCAACGTGATGAGGTCTGCCACCAGATTCACATCGGCTTCTACGGCCGCCAGAAATTCAGGCTCTAGTAACATCTCGCGCAGACCCAGACGCTCGAACGCATCTTTCTGAACGATCTGCACCACCGTTGATGGAAAAAACTCTCTTATATCGCCCAGCCATTTTGATACTCTGGGTGCAGAGCGGCCCAGCCCTCCCCGGCCTTTTTTGCCCTTGCCCGAATTATTGCCACGTCCGGATGGCTCATAAAGCGCGCTCATCGCCTGCGAAAGCCTTGTGTCGCGTTCACTCAGCCCTTCATCATCTATCCCCAGCGCAAGTCGCCATCGTCGATCACGTTCTGCGATGTCATCAGTCATGTATTATCACTCGATGCGGCAGCCGTTAAGATCTCAGTGATTACCTCAAGCTGAGGTGGCCATTGTGTTGACGCGTTTTCACTAAGCACCAGACTGGTAAACGATGCTTCAGCACGACCAAGCAACTGATCGAGCAATCGACTGCGTTCACTGGTATCAAGCCCGGACAGTACGCGACGCAGCAAGGGTAAATGTTCGACGAAGGTTTCTTCATCCATCTGACATAGCCACTCGTCAACTGCCGTTCGCAATTCGGCATCGTATAACAAGCGCTGACCGGCACCGTCAAAGAAGCCCTCAAAGAAGGCCGCCGCCTGAGCCACTTCAACACCAGGCGACAGCGCCCGTTGTAACAGTATCGCCGCATCAGCTGGCTGTAGTCGCTCCACGGTATACAGTATCTGTGCAACTGCCCCTGCCACCAGTGGTGAACATTTACTGTCGTCGAGCAGTAGCTGCAGTGCTTCATACCACTGGTTTAATGTCTCTGATTTCTCTATGGCCAGCTGAATGGCGGCATCGGCCGCTTTGACATTGTTGCGCATTAGATTAGCGGCATCAGTATCAAGTGCACGAGCCGCATACGGCAGCGCCAGCGCACTCTGCACCACTAACCGGTGCATAAGCGCTTCCAACTGCGTGGCATCAGTTGTTCTCGCCTCACCATAGCGAAGCAAATCTGCCATCGGTGGCAAGGCACCCAGCAACTCCCCGCTATCACTGGTTAGTGCAGCTTTGTGCGAAAGCTGCTCAATACCAAGCTCAACCGCTGCACCCAGTTGTGCCGTCATTGCATCACGCACTGTTGTCGCCAGGGCGCTTAAACTGGTTTCAGTGGCAAGTTGCGCACTGACCTTGCCGTTGGCAGCCAGCTCAATTGTTGGCCCCCATATAGTATTCTCGACCACTGCCACTGAATACTCCGGCTCCCAGCGCAATACCCAACGCTCCCGAAAGGTACCGCGACTCTTACCAGCATCGGTCAGCTTACCCCATGACACTCCCAGAAAATTCAACCGGTGCAGTAGAGTGGAACGGAACAGACCGCTGTCAGTGCGCAGATCAACAGCCAGTTCCTTTTCCAGCGCTTCGGGTTTAAGCCGTGCCGCTTTTTGTTGACGCTGCAGATCATCAAGCAATGGTGCATGCGGAACGCTTTCAGGTACAGACCCTACGCCTGATCCCACCAGTAATTGAGCTGCTACGCTGTCCCACAGTGTACTATTGCCAAAGCAAAGCACCGCTATTGCTGCATCACGCAGTTCCTCGAAGCCCGGTTGCGGACGACCACGCACAACCGCCAACGCACGCCCCATCCGGTCGGCCTCTATAAGCGATGCGGTAGAAATACTATGGCCCGCTTCACGCAGCACCACGGCTATACTGGTTAACCATCTGATCGAACTGTGCGCCGGCGTCGAATGCCACACATGGGCACACCAACCCGGTGCGGTCACACCCGCGCTATAACCACTGGCGTTGGCCAGTCTCGGCGTTGTCCATGGAGTCCAGGTGGTTGATATTTTTCTTTTTGGCGCGCCCTTTAACAAGGCCCGATCATCTTTTAAAGCATGCCTGGCTTTAAGTGCCGGCACGTGCCACGCGCCGCAGACTACCGCCACCGGTCCACTGGCAGATTTGGCCGCCTTGTTTATGGCAAGCCGCATATGTGCTTCACGGGCCAGTTCTCTTTCATCCGGTGCGGCGGCTGCTTCACGCAATGCAGTCATTGCATCGGCGACCGCTTCAAACACCGGTCCCGGCTGCGGATTCTCTTCTATGACATCTCGCCACCAGCTTTCACCGTCTTCATAGCCCGCCACCTCTGCCAACACACCGATAGGATCCCAATCGACTTTGCTACGCGTGTCTGAGAGCTTGTCTGGGGGTTCGTTCTGTGCCTGTGCTGTGTGAGCTTCGGCACCGTCGTCATCACCGCTGGTGTCAGACTGCTCGCCCTGACCTTCCGGATCGCTCGCTTCATCTTCGACGGCGATATCCTGTTGTTGCATTTCACCCAGCCGCCAACTGACCGGCAGGTCTATAAATTCAACCGGCCTGTTATGCCGAACTGCCCAGATAACCGCCTGATACTCTGGAGAGAATGTCGCGAACGGCCAGAACACGGCATCGGACGCCGCATCATTAGCGTATCCAAGTAATGCCACTGGTGGTTTCATCTCCGGGTCGGCCAGCATCGGTAGAATATCGGACGCATCTGCCGGCCCCTCGATCAACACGATCCCGGGATCAAGCGCTTCCAGCGCCTCAACTAACCGACGGGCTGAGCCCGGTCCGTGATGGCGAACACCAAAGATATGAACCTGACTCATCACTAAACCAGATCAGTCATCACTTTATAGTAGTCGCTATAGCCACGGCGCTTTTTAAGCACCGTTTCCAGATATTCTTCGAGCACCGCTTTGTCCTGCACAGGGTCTTTAACCACCGCGCCAAGTACATTAGGTGCTATACCCTCAGCACTGAGTACGCCTTTGTTAAAGTATACCGCCTGACTTAGACCTCCAATCATCACAGCGATTGCCTCAGCGGTTGATAAACTGCCACTGGGTGACTTCAAAGCCACTTTGCCATCGGCAGTTTCTCCTGCTCGCAGCTCACGAAAGATCGACACCACACGGGTTATCTCATCATTAGCATTTTTAGGCAGCGGCAGATCAAGCGACTCTGCCATTTCACTTACACGCTGGCTCACAATAGAAATCTCACTTTCCATATCAGCGGGCAGTGGCAGCACCACAACATTAAAACGCCGCTTAAGCGCCGCCGACAGATCATTAACGCCTTTGTCGCGATCATTCGCGGTAGCAATAACATTGAAGCCGCGCGAGGCATAAACAGCGTCATTTAACTCAGGTATCGGCATCATTTTTTCGGACAGCACGGTGATCAGCGTATCCTGAACATCGGATCCCATGCGGGTGAGCTCCTCCAGCCGGCATAGCTTTCCAGATTCCATGGCACGAAACAACGGTGTTGGTACCAGCGCCTCACGACTTGGCCCTTTGGCCAGTAGCTGTGCATAGTTCCAGCCATAGCGCACCTGGTTTTCATCGGTACCTGACGTACACTGAATTACCATTGTCGAATCACCGGTAATCGCCGCCGTTAGATGTTCAGATACCCATGATTTTGCAGTTCCCGGTACGCCCAGTAATAACAACGCCCGATCAGTGGCGAGTGTGGCAACCGCACTTTCAATCAGCCGCTTATTACCCACATACTTCGGCGATATCACCGTACCATCTGCCGCTTTACCACCCATCAAGTATGTCACCACCGCCTGCGGCGACAACACCCATCCTGTCGGACAGGCCTGATCATCACCGGCAGCGAGCGCTGCCAATTCTGTTTCATAGGTTTTTTCAACTGGCAGTCGCAGGGTTTCTGACACTTTAACTTTCTCCGCTTATGATTTACCAGGCAATTTGCCGGCGTAACTTCTACTAATTTTTAAAAAAGAACGTGGCTATTCACACGGCTTAAGATCAGCGTTAAAACGCAAACAAGCCAGGCCGGGATCAACGCTCATCATGCCTGCGTTAATAAATTGCTCCAGCAACTCCTTCGCAGCCTCCTGAGTTGCTATCAGCCCCAGATTTGACAGTCCCTCCTGAAGCAGGTGTTCATCAGCCCTGCTATCATCTTTGGCCTGCTTTTTTGCAGCCGCCAGCAGACAACTATAACCGTTTGTCTTGCTAAGCTGCTCAAACGTCACCGACCCCGGCGCATCTGCCAGGTATCGCACTGCCGAATCAAAATATCCGTTATCGGCATCTAATACCAACTGGAATATTTCACTGTTGATCTGAGGGTTGTGAAGCTGCTTCAGACGCTTCAATAAATCATCATTGATAGAATCAATGGCATCTCGTTGCACAATGTTTTGCGCAAACGGCCATATAATTTCATCTGCTGCTGTGTTGACAATCATTTGAGTCAGGTAGTCACTGACACCGTCCTTATCATTGAACACCCATTCGGTAGCCAGTTCCATTGGTGTTTGCTTTAACGCGCCGGCAAGTGCATCGAAAGGCACTGACTCCAATAGCTCTGTGCGGCGCTTGCGTTGTGCACCGGTTTTAATTTTGGCGGGGCTCACCTGGCGCTTTCTATTTATCAGGCCCTTTTTACTTACCTTTAGAAAATCTGCCAGCTCTTTGCAATCTTCATCGGAACATTGCGATTGCCCCAGCCGCGCCAACAGATTACCAGCGATACTTTTTACCTTGCCGGATCGATCCGATTCATTCAACTTAACCAGCAACGGCAAATCATTTTCGGATAACCCTACGGCAAGCACAGCAATAATTTTTGCCCTCTCCTCTGCGGCTTCACGCAAGCCCTGATCCTCTATCAATTGCCTGGCTGTATCTGCAGCTTCAATGCGCAATGCCTTTAAGGCCCGCCGTCGCTCCGCGGGCAGAAAGTCAGACCAACTATCGGTGTCCAGCCCAACGCCCGATGTTTCGCCATCAATAGAGGAACGGCCACTGGCCCACCCCAGCCATGGCGAATACACAGACGGAAGCGATTCTTCTCGCGCCGCGGGCATCCAGTCCAGCGGACTGACGGTATAACCACGACTTGCGATCAAGGTAAGCAGCGGCACATCGCTACCATCTTGAGCCGCCAGCAACCTGCGAAATGACGAACGCAACTTTTCCGGCAACGGTGGCAACTCAAGCACTGGTAACGGTTGTTCCACAAGCAATGGCTGACCATTAGCTGGCCGGTAAGCGACTTGCAACAGTTGCCCTGTTAACGCAAGTACCGCAAGCTCGGCATCCAGTCCATTGCCCTGTGCGCCTTGAATGGTTTCCTGCCACGCTTCAGGGACCACATCAGCAGTGACAGCACCGATCATCCAGCGGTTTTTTATCTTCGGCAAAAACGATTCCGGATCTTGCAATAAATCAGTCATCGAAAGACAGCCAGCCAACATCTGTTTGCGCAGATAATAAATCCAGACGCCATCCGTTCCACACACCATAAGCCTGAGTCAGCGTAGCGCCCAATGCTGCAAGCGGGGGTTTAGTCGATAACGGGATAACATGTTTTCCATCACTGGACTGCCACCAGTAACGCCGATTGCCGGCTTTGCACAAACGCCCTTCAGGCATTTGCATGGGTGCACTCAAGCACCAGGGCGATTTGTTTAGATAATTAACGTAATCATCGTAGGGATCGTGCCCGCCCACTGCCGGCCATGGCAGAACAGATGCATCAAGAATTTCTCGCTCGGCAATGATCGCCAACAAAGGTTGGCGCGCATCATAATAGACCAGCTCCGCGTCGAATCGATCACCTGCGGTAAAAGCGGAATTGCGTTTAACCCCACCACCTGCCGGATAAAAATCAAGTAGCAACGCAAAGCGATGATCAGACTGCTGCAGATTGCAAAGCCATGTAGCCTGACTTACCAGCCCGTCCCGGCGAGTTGTGATTCTGTCACCCAATACCTCAAATGTTGATTTAACGCGCAGCGCTGTTTGACTCGATAGCAGATCATCACGCGTCTGGCTGCTGATCATCGATCGATGCAATTCCGGATCATCCGGATTTGCCTGCCACGCCTGTATCAGCAGCACTAGCTTGCCCAACTCAGCGATTGTCGCATCGATGCGCTCTTCAGCGGGAAGCTCCATTACCCTTGCCGGAATACCGTCGATGCGGCTGGCCAGCGCCGCCGCTTTTGCGTCGACCATACGCGCCGCAATTCGGCGGCAACGATCCGTCAGGTCATCTAAAAATTGTGGCAGCCCGCCACGCAGTTGATCACCTATCCAAAGCTTGAGTTCTTCAGTAGCATCGCGCACAGATTTTCTGGTGTTAGCCGCCCGTTTTTCTGCAGCAGCCGCGCGGCGCGCCAGTGTTTTTTCATCCACTGGTTCTTTGGCATCATCAGCATTGGCTGCTGCTTTTATATTTTTTGGCTTGCCTTGTGTTTTACCTGCAGCTGCAGAGCCCGATGGACCGCGGCGGCGGCCAAGCCAGTCTGTTACCCAGTCCGGTACCGGCGCTGCCGTATAGGCACTGCTGTCGTCAGCATACATCCACATTAACGCCAGTGAGTGTTTGCAGGGAAATTTTCGCGATGGACAAGTGCACTTGTAGCCGTGATCACCGGTATGCACAATCACCCGGTAAGGGTTCGATCCCGAGCCCTGGCACTCCCCCCAGATCAATTCACTGACAGAATCACTCTGCCGAAGCGGCCACTTGCCGGCTTTCATCAGCTTTGTGGCAGCTTTCAGAGACGCCTGGTCCGGCGCAAGTGATTCAACAACCGATTGTGTTAAGGGCACGCGACGACCCGCGTCGGGTAAGCTGATGTATCTTTACAGGCTAAATAAGTTATAAAGGTTAATTCCATCGCTACATATCTGATGTTTTCACCGTAATTGTAGTATATCCCGAGGATAGACTCAGAATTCAACCCGATTGTAATCCCTACCCAACCACATCCTGAGACCTGTACCGATGATCATAAACAACTCAATACGGGCCGGGAGCCTGCACGGCACCGCGCAGGCTTCTGGCCCGCATTATTCACGAGGATTCGCCATTCAGCGGCCAGGTTGATCAAAACAGTAGTGCAAAACAGGTCGCTTGATCGAGCGAGAAACGTGGCCCGCCACGTGCCGGGCCTGATCAGGCGAGATGTGCAGCACCAGGTTAATGTAAACAAGGTTCGTCTGATGGTGAATAGACACACTGTCGTTTTAAAAACTACACCTGGATCAGTGTTTGGAACTATGCACATAGACATTTGGTTATTTTATCCCGTCGCCTTGTGAATAATGCGGGCTGGGAGTCTGCGCGGTAGAAGTCTGCGTAGCGAGAACGCGCCATGGCGAGGGCCCTTGTCTTAGTAAATGATGGTACGATCATTTGAGGCGCATAGTTGTTCATACGTAACGAATATGATAGATAATTACTATCGCCTTGGGCGCACCGTCAGGGCGCGTTCGCAGTTGCAGAGGTTCTGCCGCGCAGGCTCCTAGCCTGGATAATTCATGAGGATTCGATGCCAGAGGAAATCTGGC
>CAKZVB010000236.1 GCA_937922015.1 uncultured Granulosicoccaceae bacterium | reverse complement strand
AGCAATCGGGAGTATCAAAGATTTGTTGATGCCACTTGCTATAAAACGGATGCAGAACACGCAGGCTCGTCATTCGTTTTTCACCTGATGGTAGCCGATCTACTAGCAACACCTGCGTCCAGTGTTGCCCCGTGGTGGCGTGATGTAGCAGAGGCGTGTTGGTATAGGCCTGAAGGGCCGGGTAGCACAATTGATGATCGATGGGATCATCCGGTAGTACATATTTCCCGTCGCGATGCGCTCCAGTATTGTCAGTGGTCAGGCACTCGGCTGGCCACTGAAGCAGAATGGGAGTATGGCGCTAGAGGAGGGCTAACATCAATGCCCTTTCCCTGGGGCGATGAGCTTTTGGCTGATGGTGAACATTGCTGCAATATCTGGCAGGGTAATTTTCCGAACCGGAATACCTGTGATGATGGGTTTACAGGGACTGCGCCGGTAACCGAATATGATCCCAATGCGTTTGGTTTATTTAATATGACTGGCAATGTATGGGAATGGGTTTCAGACAGGTTTACCAATATGCACTCCCCAAGAAAAATAAAAAACCCGAAAGGACCGCTAAATGGCGAGCGGTTTGTGGCAAAGGGTGGGTCTTATCTGTGCCATGACTCTTATTGCTTGCGGTACCGAACCTCGTCACGACAAGCCCTGGTCGCGGGTGTCTCTGCCGGAAATCTTGGTTTTAGGGTTGCAGCAGATACGCCTGTAGAGCAATCGTTTCATCACCTGACATAACAGTATGAATCAACAAAAACCATTAGAAACAGTATTGCAAGCGCATACTCTGGCGTTCAACAAGCGAAGTATCGCCTCGCTGCCACTGAACAACAAAGATGATTTTATAGCTGCTAGCACAGGCCATATTGCCAGCCTGCCCGAGGGCGGTATCTCAGCGCCCGGCGGTCGCATGGCGTGGGATATCAGCGATTTTGATTTTCTGGATGCTGATTGTCCGGAGACCGCAAATCCGTCTTTGTGGCGCATGGCACAGCTTAATAAGATATCAGGATTATTTGAAGTTGCCCCGGACGTTTGGCAGGCGCGCGCCTGCGACTACGCCAATATGTCTGTGATCAAAGGGGATACCGGCTGGATACTGGTTGATCCGTTAATGGCGCAGGAAACTTCAGCGGCTGCCCTGAAAATGGTTAATGACACGCTGGGTGCAAGACCTGTGAGTGCGATTATCGTCACGCATACCCACCCCGATCACTTTGGCGGAATTAAGGGCGTAACTGGTGATGCCCCTGAACATTATCCGCCTATCTATGCGCCGGCAGAATTCATGGCCTACGCGGCATCAGAAGGCGTGCTGGGTGGCAACCATACGTCGCGTCGTGCGATCTATCAGTTTGGTATAACGCTGGGGGCAAGTGAGACTGGCGTGATTGACGGTGGTATAGGCAAGACTGTCGCTAAAGGCCGCCGTACTTTTGTTGAACCCACAAACTATGTCCACCGCACTGGCGAAGAAGTAGTTATTGATGGTGTGCGTTTTATTTTCCAGATGGCATCAGGTACTGAAGCACCTGCCGAATTCACGTTTTATCTGCCGGATCATAAGGTACTTTGCATGGCAGAAGTATGCACACAAACCATGCACAATATTTTGCCACCACGCGGTGCGCAAGTGCGTGATGCCTTGTTGTGGGCAAGGACTATCGATGAGGCATTGCATCTGTTTGGCAGCGATACAGAGGTGTTAATGAATTGCCACAACTGGCCGGTGTGGGGTAGGGAGCCGGTACAGTTGTATATGGAAGAGCAGCGTGATATCTACAAGTATATTCACGATCAAACGCTACGACTGGCTAATCTGGGCCACACACCTGATGAGATAGCCGATCTGATCGTCGAGCCTGACTGGCTGTCTGAAAAGTTCCATGCTCGTGGTTACTACGGCACACTGGCATTTAATGCGCGTGCTGTTTACCAGCACTACTATGGGTTCTTCGACGGTCGCCCCGTTAACCTTGATCCCTTGCCGCCGGTACAATTGGGGCAGCACATTATCGATGCTATCGGCGGTGCTGCAAAAGCGGTTGAGCACGCACGGACCGCTATCGAAAAAGACCAGCTGCAATGGGCTGCTACTTTGTTGAATCATATAATATTCAGTGATACGGATCACCCGCAGGCACGAGCCTTATTGGCCCAGGTGTACCGGCATCAGGGGTATCGATCAGAGTCTGGAATTATGCGTAATATCTATCTGACCGGTGCAAAGGAATTGGAAGAGGGCGTAACTGCACTTCCCATGGCCGGTGGCCGCAATCAAGACCTTGCAGCAACTCTCGGCCTTGCTGACTGGTTTGATGCCTACGCCGTGCGACTGAACCCTGATCGCGCACGCGGTCTTGATTTAACGCTGAATTTTACAGTAGGCGGCAAAACGGCCAGTGTCAGTGTGATCCGGCAAACTGAATTTACCCGCTGTGATTTTCAATCAGCGTCTGCTGATGTATCAGTCACTATCACGCAGGCTCAACTAGAGGCACTGATCAGCGGCCGCAGCAGTATTGATGATGTACAACAAAACGGCGCGGCTGTTGCGGGAAAACGCGATGTACTGACCACCTGGCTAGACCTGCATGACACGTTCGAGTTGTGGTTTAACGTGGTGACACCGTAAGTGAGGGCGTACACCGGCCTGGCTGCACACCGCTATAGTCCTTCGGGTGACAGCAATAACGATACGGTCTGTAACCTGATCGATGCGTTTCCGGATGATCCCTGCTGTTTTCGACTGGAGCGGGGGGATGGCACACAATGCGGTTATTCATCAGTTATACCAAACAGAATAGAGACTCTCGGTCCTGGTTCAATATTTGTTACACGGAATAGACATGAAACGGTTCGAAGGAATAGGGGTTCTCGACTTAACCCATGCTGCATTGGTTGTAACGCTGCATTTATAGTGCAGTAACTGTTAGTGCTCATCCAGTGCCGCGCGTGCTCCTGAGTGCGCAGCCATCCCGGATACCCCTGCCACCGGCACAGATAAGTTCAAACCAGCACCTTTTTCCAGCAAAGTAGAAACCACCAAAAACACTACTGAAAAGATTTTTTTACGCAAGAACTAAAAAGGAAAAGATGGAAATTAAACGTCTAACCTTTTAAATTTTTGAAACCTCCTCGGTTGGGTGGGCTTCACAGTGTTGCGCATAACTTTCTCCCAATCGGCGTCCAGCACATCACCAACATATAAATCTCCGACACTGTCCAGGGCGATGCTATGGGGGGAAATGAACTGACCCGGTTCCAGTCCAGGTCCTTTTCCAGTGTCGATCCTTGATACCAAATTGCTTTGTTGATCTATCACACTGACAAACGGACCAAGATTGGGAAAGTCCTGGTTTATCTCCAGATAAGAGGCTAATTCACCCACTATGCAGTCCGGGCATGTGCCCGATGTGATTGCCAGCCCGCTTGGGCGATGCATGTTGTTAATCTGCGTCTCGTAACGACCGTTCACATCGAAAACCTGAACTCTGGAGTTTTCCCTGTCCGCCACATAGATCCAGTCGTCTTCGTCGCAGCAGATATTGTGGGGAAGATTGAACTCGCCGGGTCCGGTACCGGGTGAACCCCAGCTACTTAGATGTTTTCCGTTAGGATCAAATTTATGGATGCACGCGTTCTGGTATCCATCGGACACAAAAATATCGCCAGAGGACGAAACAGCCGAATGGGTGCACTTGCAAAATGGCTTACCGCTCATGAAACCTGAACTCACTCCGGGTGTGCCGATTTCTAATAATAATTTCCCATCAAGAGTGAACTTTCGAACCGTGTGATCAAAATTGTCTGTCAGATAGAGGCATTGATCCGGCCCGATAGATGCGCCGTGAGGGTTTTCAAATATCCCCTGTCCCCAGGTCGATAATACATCGCCACTTTGACTTAGGACGACTACGGGCGTGTTGCTCCGATTGAACAAGTAGACCCTGTCCCGGTCATCTATGGCGATACCCGCAACATCACCAAGAACTAACTCGGCTGGCAAATTCGCCCAGTCTGGAACCGGCTTATAGGTATGGTGATTTTCACCCGGGAGTTCAGTCATTTCTATCTCATTCTTTTCGGTTTTATTGCTTGGTTCCCGGCACAGCGACATGGCCAATTTCAGGATGTGCTCTGCAGGATGGCATCAAAGCTGGCATGTTTACGGCTGCAGTGTCAAACAGGCCTTCCGCTTTCCGGGGTTGTTTGAAGAATTCAACGTTCATCGTCTGTTCGACTTCATGACCAGTGTGTCCTTGGTGATGCCTTCCTCACGCAGGGCTACTTTGCGGATTTTTCCTGTTGGTGTTTTTGGTAATTCGTCCACCACTCTAACGTATCGAGGGGCAGCGAAGACAGCCAGATCTTTTGCCGCAATTTCGCACCATTCTGCAATTTTTTCGTTGCTCGCATCAACGCCAAGCTGCAACGCAATCATCACCTCATCTTCGGTTCCATCCTGAGCATCTGCCGCCACCGCAAATGCGGCAGCCTCTGCAATACCATCGATTGCAAGAAACGCCTGCTCGACTTCGTAGGATGAAATGTTTTCGCCTCGCCGTCGGATGCAGTCTTTTATTCGATCGACAAAGACAAACTGGCCGTTGGACTTTCGATAGCCTGCATCGCCGGTGTGGAACCAGAAGTTGCGCCACGATTCGATAGTTTTTTCGGCCATACCGGCGTAGCCAGACATGAAACCCCACGGTAGTTTTGGCCGTACCATGATCTCACCGATGATTTCGTCTGCTATAGGCTCATCAGTGTCCGGGTCTCGGATGGTGACTTCAAAATATTTGTCGTACTCCCTTCCACATGTACCAAGGGCGCGTTCGTCAAGTTGGCCGTAAAGCGGTATGTTGACTTCGGTCATACCGTACAGCGGTACTACATGCTCGACACCAAATCGTTCTCTGAAGCTGTGTTCTGCACTTTCTGTCAGTGGTGCTGCACCAATGACTTTCAAGCTATGTGAGTTATCCAGTTCAGTTGGGGCCTGTGCAGTGATGAATGCGGCGATAGCGCCAAGGGTGTTGGTATGAGTTGCACCGGTGTTGCGAATGTCTGACAACCAGTTGGAGGCCGAGAACCTTTGTCTTACTACTGCGCGGCAGCCGATCATCAAGCAGGCGAGTAATTGCATAAATAATCCATTGGCGTGAAACAACGGCAGGCAGATATAAAAGCAGTCGGTAGATGTCAATTGATAGTTGTCGATAGTGCCGACCGCGAACAACACACAATGAGCATGTGGCATTTCGACACCCTTGGAAGGCCCGGAGGTGCCGGAGGTAAACATGATGCATGCGAGGTCTGAAGGTTTGTTCGGGTAGACATCAGCAAGTGGCAATGGCTTACAATCAGTGTCCTGATTGATGTCCGGGATACGCAGATTGAGCGTAGCCGATGCGTGTTGCAATACGGATTGGTATTTCGGATCGCACACGGCATGATCCGCTTTTGAAATTTTAAGCTGGTGGGTGAGAACCTGTCCCTGCAGTCCGGTGTTAATAGCAACCATGGTGGCCCCCAGCAACATTATACCAAGCCAGTACCGGCAGAAGCACTCCGGATTGTCTGCCATAATCACTACGTGATCTCCTGGCCGGACACCGTGGGCTTGAAGTTCACCCGCAGCTATAAGTGCCTGAGTGCGCAACTTTGATATTGTCCATGCACCACCGTCGATAAAGTCAATGGCAATGCGATTGTCATCGTTGTCGCAGAAAAGTATTTGGTTGATGGTCCAGTTATGCGGAGTGGTCAGCATGTTGGTTCACTATAAGGTATCGGATTGAAGGGAGCTCAAACTATAACCTATGCGGCCGGGCCTTTTGCCAGTGTCGGGCAGGGTAGTGGGGAGATGCGTTGTTATGTGGGGGCCAATAAAGGTCGGCTGCAGGTACGTTGCGAGGTTCTTATTTAGAAAGCGGTTGAAAAGACTTATCCGCTGGCAGCGACACTACTTCGAATTACAGGTCAGCTCGGAGCGCAGGCTGCCGGCTATGTCCCGTGATAGTAACCCGCAAAGAGGGCTACGACTGTTATTGCAAGACCTTTTACTCGTCAATCCCGGTCAGTCGGCGATTAGCGGCTTTTAATTTGCGCTCTGCAAGGCTGGTCACATCATCCGAGTTGCTTACGAGGTCATTGCCGTTTACTGCAAGTTTGTTTGTCGCTACAACGTAGAATATTGATACCACTACTGCCGCACCTGCTGCCAGACCGGCGATGTGTTTGTATAGATTTGGTCTCTTTGGTGCTTTGGGCTTAGCAACCACACGTTCCTTTAACATGTCGTTAGTAGCAGCCGACAGATCTTCCGGCATTACCGGGTTCGATGTTCTCAGGTGATCAACATCGAAGTCTTCTCTGACGGTATTTGGTACAGGCGCTGGTGCGGGCGGGTTTTGCTGATCGCGAACTACATGTGCACCGGCAAATTCAAATGCCCCGCTGGCTTGTTGCTGTGACGGGCGGCGCGGGCAATTAGCAGTGTGAGCAGTAGGGGGGTTGCCACATACGGTGCATATTCCCGCTATTTCCTCTGCGCGTGCAGTGGCTCTGTCGATCTCAATGTGGTGTTCTTTTTCTTTGGCCAGCTCAATCTGTCTGGCTTCGTCATTGTCTCTTTTAACTTGTTCCAGTCGGAAATTATCTTCTTGCTGCTTTCGCTTTAAGGCGGATGTTTCTTCGCGCGTGGGTTTTGCTAATGGAGCGCGTATTTGTTCTTTTTTCGGCGAATTGAAAACCTGGAATATTGATTTCTTTTTACCGGGTGTCTGAGATTTTTGTCGCTGCGGACGCGCTGCCGTTCTAACGGATCTGGACGGCTTTGATGATTTTAATCCGGTGGCCACGACGGTGACGCGAATTTCGTCCTTCATTCTTTGGTCAAACACAGTACCGATAACTACGTTGGCATCGTCTGCAGTAATTTGATCGAGTATTTCACCGACAATCTGGAACTCACCCATAGACAAGTCAGAGCTTGCAGTAATGTTGGCGAGTATGCCACGTGCTTCTTTAAGATCAATCTCGTCAAGCAGCGGGCTTTCAGTCGCTGCAATGGCGGCGTCTCTGGCACGGAAATCACCGATACCGCGACCAGTGCTCATCATTGCCTCACCCATTTCTGTCATCACTGATTTTACGTCCGCAAAATCCACGTTTATCAGACCGGGATTGGTGATAAGTTCTGCAATGCTTTGTACAGCGTTGGTCAGAACATCATTTGAGGCGGAAAACGCATCGATCAATGAGATGTTGGGACCCAGATGTGTCAACAGGTTTTCGTTAGGTACCACGATAAGGGAGTCGACGTGTTCGCGCAGTTGGGTGATTCCGACTTCGGCTACCCGGTGTCTCTTACCGCCTTCAAAGCCGAACGGCTTGGTAACCACGGCAACGGTGAGAACACCTAGTTCGCGGGCGATTCTGGCAATGACCGGAATTGCGCCCGTGCCCGTGCCGCCGCCCATACCAGCGGTTAAAAACAGCATATCGGTGTTGCTGATTGCAGCCGCAATCAATTCTTTGTCTTCTTCCGCCGCCAGGCGACCGACTTCCGGGTCGGTGCCTGCGCCCAGGCCACGGGTCAGGTAACTGCCAAGTTGAATTACGTGGTCTGGGTTGTACTTTGCCAATGCCTGGGCATCGGTATTTACACAGGTGAACTCAACGCCGTGAATATCAGCGGCGATCATCTGCTCGACAGCGTTACAACCACCGCCTCCGACGCCAATCAATTTGATTACAGGAGCTTGTAGAGGAGTTAACTCTTGTTGTGGCACATCTGGTTGAATCATAAATGACTCTGCCTGAAAATTGACATCTGGTTGTGACCCGCGATTCAAATACTTAAAGTTAAAGCTGCTTTTACAAGGTAAAACGCAGTCAGTCTTAATAGGGTGTGCAGTAAATGGGCCAGCGGCACACTACGGCAGCACTAAAAAAACGGGCAGACAAATTACACAGATCTGCACTCGCTTTATATTAAGGATAGAAGACGTTTGAATATTGGCCGGAATTTTTACAGCCTGAGATAAAAAATAGTTGCCAGCGGGCGCCTGCGATGGTAGGGCAACCTCGCGAGCGCGTGATGGAAGGCCCGTGCTGGATAATAAAAAGGAGACGCTGGACCAAAAAATTTTCCGTTGAAGGACTGGTCTGGCTGGAGGTTTTGCAGGATACCTGCGTATCCTGCTGTTGCTCTTTTGCGCTTCACTTTTCGGGATGCTGCATTCACAGCGTTAAGCGTTTGCCTTTGCACCGTCCCCTGCAAACTTTTCCATAAAATAAATGGTAAAACCACCGGCAAGCACTAATACAACTGCCAGCCAGGTGCTGCTGACCGACAGCGCTGGAAAGTACCACTCGTAGCCGGTGACTACCTCTTTAGGTGGCTTGCCCTCGCGTATCAGAGATTCTGTGAGGGTGTTCTTCCATGGCCATATGATAGCCAGAGAGCCGGCGATAAACCCTGTCATCAGTGCAATTGTCTGATCGTGATATTTTTTGAAAATCCATGAAAGCGCATGTGAAAACGCAATCATGCCGAAAACGCAGCCGAGCCCCAGAGGGACCAGTATAGAAAGATCAGCATTGCCGATTGCGGCAAGTATAAGTGCATAGTTGCCCATGATGATTAACACAAATGAGCCAGACAAGCCCGGCAGAATCATGCTGCACATGGCAACAATGCCACACAGGAACACATAGAAAAATGAACTGTTTTCAGCGGCGGGTGCCAGCAGAGCTATGCCCACAGCGATCGCGGTGCCTGCGATGAACATGACAACGCAGGTGGGCCGCCATTGTCTGACGGTTTTGCCGACAAAATAAACTGACAACAAAATGAGTCCGAAAAAGAACGCCATCGTAAGCATTTCGTGTTCATCGAGAAGGAATTCCAGCAGCTTGGCCAGGCTGATGATGCTGGCTGCAATGCCGGCAAACAACGCTACCAGAAAAGATCCGTCAACAACGCTCCAGAATGCACGCCATTGTCGACTGGTGAGTAATTTAAGTGCGTTGATGTCAAATGATTTTATGGCGTTGATCAGACGTTCGTAGATTCCCGTGATCAGTGCGATGGTGCCGCCGGATACTCCGGGAATAACGTTTGCAGCTCCCATGGCGAGGCCTTTTAGGAACGTACTGAAAAGTGTAGACATTGCTTGAATTGCTTTTATTAACGGATGGCGGGATTATAGTGTATCTGGTTCCTTAGGTGATTTGTTCGGGCTGTTTTGTGAGGTTGCGGCGGGACTGTCTGGCATTTTTGAGTCTGAGTTGTCGTTCTGACAAATCCCGGTATGTTGCCGGAGCAAGTGCGCTTGCGACATCTTTATCTGCTTTTGTTGGCAATGTATTGCAGAATCAGTTGTTTGCAGCCAGGAACTGGATCCTTCCTTTTAAGACCGGCTATGAGACAGGGTCATCACCGGGCCGAAAAAAATAAAAAGTCGCCAGGCGGATTTGTCTAGAATAGGCGGATGAAAACGTTATTTGATCTTGCCCGCAAACTTGACCGTAAGAAAATCTCAAGTCACCAGCTCGTTGAGCACTGTCTGGCCAATATTGAGGCTGAAGACGGTGAGGGGGGGAGCGTATTTGTTAGTGTTTACCGCCAGAGAGCACTAGCCGAGGCGATTGCGGCAGATGTGGCGCGGCGTGAAGGCCGCCAGGCTTCAGTGTTTGCTGGTATTCCGATTTCCATCAAAGATTTATTTGATGTGGCAGGTGAGGTCACAACAGCGGGATCACATGTACTGGATGATCAGCCGGAAGCAACCCATGATGCGCCAATTGTTCAACGCTTGCGCAGTGCCGGATTTATTATCATCGGCCGCACCAATATGACTGAGTTTGCGTATTCAGGGCTTGGCATTAATGCGCACTACGGTACGCCGGCAAGCCCCTATGACCGGCACACACGTCGTATTCCAGGCGGTTCAACTTCCGGTGGTGCGGTGTCCGTCAGCGATGACATGGCAGCAGCGACCATCGGTACCGATACCGGCGGATCAACCCGTATACCGGCGGCATTCTGTGGCATCGTAGGTTTTAAGCCCACCGCCGCGCGCGTGCCCCTTGATGGCTGTATCCCTCTGTCGCAGTCGCATGATTCGATTGGACCGATGGCAAATACCGTAACGTGTTGCGCTGTTCTCGACTCAATCATGTCAGGCAGTGATGACATTGAGCTTAGTGGTTATCCGCAGGTTGGACTAAGACTTGGTGTGTTGGACGGTTATGTGATGGAAGGGCTTGATCCAGAGGTGCAGTCTGCCTACCACTCGGTACTTGATCGACTTGGAAAGAGAGGTATTCTCACCAAAACAGTGAATCTGCCAGAGCTGGAAAAATACAATGCGCATTCGAACAAGGGCAGTTTAATCGGAGGTGAAGCGTTTGCATGGCATAGAAAGTATTTGCAGGAAAGGCACGACCACTACGATCCATGGGTGCGTGAGCGCATAGAGGCCAGTGAGTCATTTTCTGCTGCAGATTACGTAGAGACTGCGAATCGGCGGACTGCCTGCCAGCGCGAAACGCAAAAACGATGTATCGGGTTGGATGCGCTGGTGTTACCTACTGTGCCACTGATTCCCAGACCTGTCGCTGATCTAGTTGAGGATGGAGAGTTGGCGAGAAAAATCAATTTAATGAATCTACGCAATACTTCGGTTGCCAATGTGTTGAACGCACCGGCGATTACGATACCCTGTCACGAGGCAGACAAAGCACCGGTGGGTTTTATGTTGATCGGCCAGCCCTTTGAAGATCGCAAGTTGTTATCTATTGCGCTTAGTCTTGAGCCTATTATCAGGCGGGATTAATCTATCCTGTGCAATAGGCACAAGTGCTTGACGCGGTACGGGTTACAAAGGCTGCTCTGGTTCAGGGTGTTGATGGAACAGCGATGCAACAGAGGATATATCGGGGATCAGCAAGGGCCGTGAAAGCAAAGTCAACGTATGAAAATCGAGAGATCTATTAAATGAAAACTGTCAACTTTACCGCCATGAAAGACGGTACCAAAGAAGAGTACGAGTTTCTTCGGACACAAGAGCACCAGTTTTTTTCGATGACGGCTGATCGCTTGTTAAAAGAACTGGCGTCACAGGCACACGATACCATTGGCGGTTATAAAATCACCCGATTGCAACATGCACTGCAATCAGCTACTCGCGCTGAACGGGAAGGTGCTGATACCGATTGGATTGTCGGTGCTTTGTTACATGACATTGGTGAC
>CAKZVB010000235.1 GCA_937922015.1 uncultured Granulosicoccaceae bacterium | reverse complement strand
AACAATCACGGCAAACTCGTCTCCACCGATCCGGGCAAGCGTATCCTCCGCTAACAGCTGTGCAGAGATGATGTATCCTGCCTGCTTAAGCAGATCATCTCCGGTGTTGTGACCGTAGGTATCATTAATTGCCTTGAATCCGTCAAGATCAATAAACATCATTGCAAACCAGGCCCCGTCATTCCGGGCGCTTTCCACTCTATCTGATAACAGAGATTCAAATCGAAAGCGATTGTACTGACCGGTGAGCCCGTCATGAAACGCCTGATGTTGAATCTGTTCCATGAGCTCTCTGCGTAGCAACGCCACCGAGATCTGAGCTCCAATCAATTCAAACAGGTTTCGCTCTGCAATAGTGAAATCAGAGTGATCCATTGTGCGATGCACAAACAACACCCCCCACGACTTGTTTTTATAGGAAAGTGGAATGCACAGCGTAGAGCCCAGATTCCATCTTTCACGAATTTTATGGACCAGCGTGGATTCACGCGTGTCTTTCTGACCTCGTTTGATAAATCCGATTTTGTTATTTTCTATGCACCAATGTGCGATCGATTGCGACACCGTAGATCCATCAACCTGTTTGGCGCGAACAATATCCAGCCCCTTTTTTTCCCACGCGGCCAGAGGTATAAAAGTTTCATCCTCATCAAAGCGGTAGAGATGCGCTTTAGTGACATCGAAAGACTCAATAACCGTTAAACATATCCGGTCAATGATAGTGTCAAAGCTCGCGGCACCATAGATATCCCGGCTTATCTCTCCAATTGCTTTGGTGCGTTGAAGTTCAACGCTGGTATTCTTATGTAACGTGGCATTTTCTATTGCAACGGATACAAGCGGCGCGAACATTGCCAGAAGCTCTACGTGATCTTCAATGCACTCATCGTAGTTCTCATACATCAGGCCGATCACGCCGACCACTTCATCGTCAACCTTCAGTGGTACTCCACAAGCCTGCCTGGCGGTAGTCAGTCCTGGCAGGCGATGAGGGTAGTTCTGATAATCCGGAATCGAGACTGTGTCTCCGGTCAGCCACACCTGCCCGCCTATACCCTCGCCGTATTTGTGGCAAACAGACTTAAGGTTCTGCATATCATCGGTTGCGGCAATGGTCTCCAGATACTCTCCTGACTCATGCACCATGGCAACGTAGGAATAATCTGCCCGGGTCAGCAGATCTGTTTTTCTAACGATGTGCTGCAACAGCAACGGCAGATCAACACGATTCAACATATCCAATGCAAAGTTGTTGATGGACAGCAAAACCTGAACCTGGTCGGCAGCATCCCGGCTTCGCAATAACGGTGATTCTCCGGTCTCAGCACCATTAGTCGAATCGTTGCTGGCGTCGTCACAAACACGCTGCCGGCTAACCCCGTGGGAGACCAGTTCCGGATCGAAAACAGTATTACTATTACGCGAGGTAATCACAAGTATCGTTGTTCTGGCGTTACACAGGGTTTAATTGCTGATGAAGAAAACATAAAAAGTACTGGAAAACAGTTGGTGTCGACAAGCAGCGAATAGCGTGCCTGTTTCACACTTCTTATGGATACCAACTAACAGTGACCATTAACCATTGGAAATTTACTGAATCAAAATCAATGTGTTGACCATCACCCAGTATTCTGCAGATTGATTGAATTATTAATGTGGGTTAATGTAGGACTATTCGAAACGGGAATTCAACAGGTCAACATCTATTATAGTTAATCACTCACCGACCTTGCTAGCTATCCACCATGACTAACGCACAGGTAACGGACACAATCAACTCGCATCTGACTCCAGCAACCTCGACAACTGATTCTGACGTGCACGACCAACAACTGGCCGCGCTCATCAGTAAAGACACACGAGTGATGGTTTTATCTGGTGCTGGCTGCAGCACCGCATCCGGGCTTGGTGATTATCGCGATAAAAACGGGCAATGGAAGCGTGCACAACCGATAACCGGCCGTTCCTTCCGCGAAGATACCGCCGCGCGGCACCGATACTGGGCTCGCAGTTCGGTTGGATGGCCGGTCTTCGACGCAGCGACGCCAGCTATGGCGCACACCGCAATCAGACAATTAGAACAGCAGCAAATTGTCGAATCCGTGGTAACGCAGAACGTTGACGGTCTGCACCAAAAGGCCGGGCAACAGATTGTCACTGATCTGCATGGCGTTTTGTCTAGTGTAAGCTGTATAGATTGTGGCGCATCGACAACACGCAATCACTACCAGCAACTTTTGCTCGACTCAAACCCCTGGCTTTGCGAACTGACAGCTGACCACGCCCCCGATGGTGATGCCGATTTGCACTCCGAACAACTCGAAGAATTAACCGTACCCGATTGCTTTGCCTGCAACGGCTTAATGAAACCGGATGTCGTGTTCTTCGGGGAGAACGTCCCAAAAGAACGCGTCGAGCAAGCCATGGAGCATCTAAGGCAAGCCGATTTGTTATTAGTGGCCGGCTCATCATTAATGGTTTTTTCAGGGTTCCGGTTTTGCCGTGACGCACACCAACGCGGCCAGGCCATTGTCATTGTTAACGATGGTATTACCCGTGCCGACGATTTAGCCACACTAAAGGTTGGCGGTGACTGTGGTGAGCGATTGAACAGGCTTGCACGACGTTCACCGCTTATGTAAGTGAACGCGAGGAGAGTTAGCTGTTCGTCGCAAACCCCCGATTACAATCCACAAATTGAGAACCGCAGTCAGGTGAAATATGGGTTGCGCTGGACTACCACGGATGTTCTAGTTATACCGCCAGGCAGTCCGATCATCACCAACCGGAGAAATAGCAGTGAAAATAGAAACTAAAGCGATTCATTCAGGTTATAAACCCGATCCCACCACCAATGCGGTGGCTGTTCCTATATATCAAACTACGGCGTTTGCTTTCGACGATACACAACACGGTGCCGATCTGTTTGATCTAAAAGTATTGGGAAATATCTACTCCCGCATTATGAATCCGACCAATGATGTTCTGGAGCAGCGAGTAGCCGATATGGAAGGCGGGGTGGCTGCATTGGCACTGGCATCAGGACAGGCTGCCACCACCAACGCCATTTTAACAATTGCTGAAGCCGGTGATAATATTGTCAGCACCTCGACCTTGTATGGTGGTACCTATAACCTGCTAGCTCATACGCTGCCACAACTGGGCATAAGCACCCGTTTCATCAACCCTGACAACCCCGAAGAAATACACGCTCAAATTGACGATAAAACCAAAGCAGTTTTCTGTGAGTCAATTGGCAATCCGGCAGGTAACGTTGTAGACCTTCAGGCAATGGCAGATATCGCACATTCTCACGGCGTGCCGTTGATCGTAGATAATACAGTCGCCTCCCCTTACCTATGCAGACCATTTGAGTTCGGTGCAGATATTATTGTGCACTCATTAACCAAGTACATTGCCGGCCACGGTACGATTGTAGGCGGCATTATCGTTGATTCCAATAACTTTGACTGGGTCGCAAACAAAGAGCGTTTCCGTCGCCTGAATGAGCCCGATGTTTCCTACCACGGCGTTGTTTACACAGAAACCGGTTTACCACCCTACATCTTGCGCGCTCGTGTTGTACCGCTTCGAAACATGGGTGCAGCGCTTTCACCAATGACTTCATTCATGACAATGCAGGGGCTTGAAACACTGCCACTGCGCATGGACCGTATTTGCGAAAACACGTTGACAGTGGCTGATTTTCTTGAGCAGGACTCACGTGTTGCGTGGGTTCGATATGCCGGCATGCCGTCAAGCCCACACCATGCACTGGCTCAAAAATACACCAGTGGTAAGGCCTCGGGCGTAATGAGCTTCGGTATAAAAGGAGGTGTAGAAGCAGCCAGTAAGTTTATAGATGCGCTGCAACTGATCACACGACTGGTCAATATAGGTGATGCAAAGTCGTTAGCCTGTCATCCTGCATCGACGACACACAGACAATTATCACCCGAAGAACTCGCTAGCTCCGGTGTAACCGAAGATCTGATTAGATTATCGATTGGCATTGAGCACAGTGACGATATCATTGCGGATATTGATCAGGCGCTGGCGGCAATGTCTTAACTGCCACATAAGTGTCAGCCTTGCCGGTTGATTTTACGGACCGGCAAGGTAGTGCATGAGCACCCAGGCCTGCAATTTTAACGATACTTCAGGCCTTTCGCTGCATCCATTAGACTGATCGAAAATGGAAAACCGTGGAATGGTATAAGCGCAATGAGAATTCACTTACAGATTAAATAATTTCACAATCTCTTTCGCATTGAATTCCGCCGTATCCGTAGCAGAATTAATTTCTATACACAAATCATCCGGTATCGCAGCATAGTGCTTTTTTAGCATTATTTTCCGTAATTGCTCTACGTCACACAATTTTTCCATTTTGTGCCGATGATCGTTAGTAACTCGATTTTCTAAATTCGCGATGTCACAATTGAGGAATACCGGTAGTACACGCCCGCCATGATCTGACGCAATAGATTTTATATCCAGGAAAAGTTCATGGTCTTCCGGCTGTTCATAACACCAGGTTGTAACAAGAGGATCGACTCCGTTTTTAAAATATGATTGAAAAGACAATAACCTTAGATCTCGTACAAGATCCCAAAATTCGGGCTCGCCAAAATCGAGCAAAGATTTGGCAACATCCAGCGTTAGATGATTATGGAACACACGTGCACCAGTCAAGACACTGAGCTCATTGGCAATAGTGAGTTTTCCAGAAGCCGGCGGGCCATGAAGCAGTACTAAATCAACCATATGTTTGTTTAAATTTTATTTTGTTTTGTATCGCACTTACCCTTATTGAGTTATCGTATCGTATTCGGGCGCAAAGAGAAACGGGAGTATTTTATGCTTCTGCATTTCGTTTCTCACAGGTAAACTACCCGACGATCTGCTCGTCTCAGGAATTATAATTATGACAAAAATCGGCATAGGCATAGTCGGTACCGGCTACATGGGCAAAGCTCACAGTGTAGCAATGAACTCAGTGGGTGCCGTCTTTAACACCGCACTTAAGCCGGTGTGTGAAATGCTATGCGCCACCACCGCGAAAGGTGCGGCGGAAAAGGCCGATGCATTCGGTTTTAAACGATCAACCGCAGACTGGAGACAACTGGTCGAAGACGATGCCGTTGAAGCCATCGTAATCGCCTCTCCGCAGTCAACACACAAAGAGATAGCACTTGCCGCCTTTGAGAGAGGGAAACCCGTCCTGTGTGAAAAACCCATGGGTGCCAATATTGAAGAAGCCCGTATCATGACAGAGGCGGCAGAGAGCGCCGGTGTCGTCAACATGGTGGGTTTTAACTACGTACGAACACCCGCCACACAGTATGCGAGAAAGCTTATTGCCGATGGTGAAATTGGTGACATCACGTGGTTTCGCGGTGAACATACCGAAGATTTTCTGGCCGACGCCAACGCCCCGACAAACTGGCGTACAAGAGGGCGTGCTACCGGTACTATGGGAGACCTGTCTTCACACATGATCAACTGTGCAATGGCGCTGCTCGGGCCTATTGCCACGGTCAATGCTGATATCGAAACAGTTCATAAAACACGGCCGGCCGAGAAAGACTCCACAGTACTTGAAGAAGTCACTAATGACGATCATGCGCATTGTCTGTGCCGTTTCAAGTCGGGCGTGATGGGACACCTGTATTTCAGCCGTGTGTCGACCGGTCGCAAGATGGGTTACGCCTACGAGATTTCCGGTACGCGTGGTGCAATCCGCTTTGATCAGGAAGATCAGAATGCGTTATGGTTGTATCGAATGGAAGGACCGGAATCCGAGCGTGGTTTTCGAAAAATTCTGACCGGACCTGCGCACCCTGACTATGTCGACTTCTGTCTTGGTCCCGGCCACGGCACTGGCTATCAGGATACACTCATTATCGAGTCCAAGGATTTTCTCGACGCAATCCACAGCGGTCAGGCGCGCTGGCCAACCTTTCGCGACGGACTTGAAGTCTCACAGGTTATTGAGGCAATGTGGCAGTCACATGACTCCCGTCGATGGGTCGATATCCCGTAGTGATCTCCTCTACCGGACAATTATCCGTTGAACGATATCCTTGCAGAGCGCACACAGAAGGTGAACGCCTGACTATTTCGTGGGTGACGGAGCATACCCACGTGTAACCAGCTGACGACCGCATTGGCGGTCATTCCCCTACTCTCTATGCAATTAGACAGAACCGCTCAACGCCATCGATACCACTCACTATGCAACGTCTGTTCAAGTAACTACTCGTTGTCTCTCAGGTAGTCAACATACAACGCAGTAGCCCCGGCCACAGCCACAGGCATGATAAACAGATTGACCACAGGAATCATGCTGACGACTGCCACTGTTGATCCGAACCCATAAGCTACCCGACGCCGGTCACGCATGGTGCGACGCACCTCTTTGAACAATGCTCCATTATTTCCCAGAGGATAGTCGACGTATTCCAGAGCGAACATCCATGCGCCGAAAAGG
Source organism: uncultured Granulosicoccaceae bacterium (assembly GCA_937922015.1). Classification (GTDB taxonomy): domain Bacteria; phylum Pseudomonadota; class Gammaproteobacteria; order Granulosicoccales; family Granulosicoccaceae. Next base: position 8,853 of record CAKZVB010000235.1, on the reverse strand, counting down.
AACAACAAAAACGGGGCGACAAAGTTGATTACAGGTACGAACTGCAATAACAACAAAGGCACGATACAAATAAAGAGATACAGCAATTTACGTATTTCCGAGCCTATTTGTCTTGGCAGACTTTTCACTAAAGAAAGCCATGAGGGAGAGGGTTCAGACCCTTTGCCGGTCAGATGGGCTTCCACACGCTCTGACAACAAGCCGTTAAACGGTGCACCAATCAGGTTGGCCACCAGGGTAAAAACAAATGCCAGACAGAACACCAGAACCAATGTTATCAGCCAGTGCAACACGGTTTGCAGTGCTTGTACAATCCACCAGTCCGCCCAACGAGACATGAAACCCAGAGAGTCCACCCACCCTGTGGCCCAGGTATTAACCCACCATCCCACGACGCCGAAAACTATTATATTAACGAGCAGTGGCAACAACACGAATCGGCGCAATCCCGGCTGCCTGACCAGGCGCCAGCCTTTGGCAACGTAAGATGCTGATTGAAGAAAGCCCGGGTTGTTCTGTGACATTAAACGGCGTCCTTAAAAGCCTGCACGGTTCGAAAAATTCCTGGCTGGTCGGGTTGTCGCCGGTGTAGAATTCAGCTGCATCAAGCGAAACCTGTGTCTATCTGCCCCACAGACACACTGCAGGCTGCCTGCCCTAGCACCTGGGTCTTAAAACCACTACTTTGATTTCCATTCTCTGCACGGTATTTACTGAAACCCCGGAGCATAACCAGGTGTCGCTCTGTTACAAGTTGTTACATCCTGTTGCCGGAGCGAGATACTTTCCATTGAACCCTGAGCGATAATAAGTACTCATTCACACCAGATAGAACGGTATGCTAACCAGAATAAAATCGTATCTTGTAAAGATAGTATCTGCTGTTTTCGCAGCCTCAGTGTTCATTATAACGCTTCCTCTGACATTCGCTGCAATGATTATGATGCTGTTCGCCAGCATGGTGGCTGTGATAGTTGTGCGAAATCGCTTGCGGAAATTGCATATCGACAATATTCGTTACCCTGAAACCTATGCAGCTAAAGAAACTACAGAATACAACCAGCAGAAACCACCAATAGAAGGTAGTTATGCCGTTGTCGATAAATAGTGTATAACCCGGCGCTCACGGCATTAGTGACCCTGGATTTGTAGAATCCCCCCTGCAAGCCGCGCTGGCACTGTGCACGGCTGATTCAATTTACGGTAAGCAGAAAAGTCAGACCTGTAGCAAAATACGCTGGTTCGTTTGCATCAAGGGCCTCAGGCATCTCAAGGCCTTGTCCCCGGAGTCTTCCCCGTAGGCTGTGAACTTAATAAATAGTTGCATGAACACTGATTATTATTGACACTTACGGCTTCCTTAGACATAGATGTTGGATTCGTCAACCGCCGCTGCATCTCCCTGCCTTGAATTCAAACGGGCATTTCAGTCCCGGGTGGCATTGCAATAAAAAAACCGTTCAACTCGAATGAATACATCTGGATATATCCTTCATGAGTGTCAGCCTTGGCCAATCAACCACACCTGCAAATACCCGTGTTTATGCAATCGGTGATGTACATGGATATTTAGAACTACTTCAACGTCTGCACAACCAGATCAATGCCGATCTGGAGAAACGTCCCATTAGTAATCACAGAATCATTTTTTTAGGAGACTACATCGACCGGGGACCGGACTCAGCAGGGTGTGTTGAATATCTGATTAAACTCATGGCTCAGAACAAGAATGTGATATGTCTTAAGGGAAACCACGAGGACAAACTGGAAAGGTTCCTGATTGACCCCATCGCCGTGGCCGACTCATTCTTTAAATATGGCGGTGCTGACTGTGCGCAATCCTATGGTGTTGACATGAAAGGTTATCGCGGAGCCAACAAACAGAAATTGGACAAGCGTGAAGCGCTGGACGAAAACATACCTTCACATCACAAAAAGTTTTACACGCAGCTGTTAAAAACAGTGACCTATGGCGACTACCTGTTCACTCATGCCGGCATACGGCCCGGTGTCGCGCTTGACCAGCAAACTGACCATGATCTCATGTGGATCAGATCAGAGTTTATTTCACATCACGGACTCTTTGATAAAGTCATCATCCACGGACACACACCCGCCTACCCGATGGAGATTCTACCGAATCGCATCAACGCCGACACCCACGCTTATCACACCGGGGTTCTGAGCTGTATTGTGTTAGATGGGACGGACTACCGGCTTATCGAGGCGAGAAGATAGCCCCGTATATTATAATATACTCACCTACAGTTGTTGTCGACGCATGGGATCCTGACTCGAACAGTGACGCTATATAGACACTATCGTTAATGGACTTATATTCACTCACGCCCTGCCCGATAAGAACAACCACAAAGCTGCCGACCGACAGCACCCATGATTAAAACGTACCGGGCATCAGGGTTCGCGGCAACCAGAGCGCTATATCAGGGAATATAATTACCAGCAACAGGATAATAAGCATAGGTATTAATATTATGATTACGTCCCGTAGCACCTGAACCACGTTCACCCCACCGATGGCAGAAGATATAAGTAAACACAAGCCGTACGGCGGCGTAACCAACCCGAACGCCAGCGATATAATGCCAATAATCGCAAAAACAATCGGGTGTATTCCGGCAGCCTGGGCCACAGGCATCAATACAGTACCCAGTATAATGATGGTGGGAATGGCATCAATAAACAGACCGAACAACAAAAACAGCAATGCAATGATAAGCCCTGTCTCAAAAGACCCGGCGTTGAATAGCGTCAACCATTCAACAATCAGGCGTGGCACTTTGTAGTACGCAAGCAGCCAACCGAAGGCGGTAGCTGTACCAATTGCAAATAGTGAAATTGAAGCAAAGCGACCGGTGTCATAGAAGATGTGCCCAAGTTCTTTAATGCTTACTGTTCGATAGACGACAAGCCCCAGAAACATTGCATATCCGGCGGCTATAATGGCACTTTCTGTAGGAGTCACTATGCCTCCGACAATACCACCGACCACAAAAATCGGTGTCAGCAAGGCCAGTATGGCACCGGTAAATGCTTTCCAGACTTCAACTCCTGTGGGGCGACCGGTCGTTGGATAACCATAAACCTTGGCGTAACCATATACAGTCAATAACAACGCCATACCTATTAACATACCGGGAATTGCGCCCGCCAGAAACAAAGCCCCGACCGATATCTGCATCACACCGCCCCACACCACCATCAAAATACTGGGTGGTATGATCACTCCCATCACAGAAGAACAGGCGGTTATAGCCACCGCGAATCTGGTATCGAAACCTTCCCGCTGCATAGCAGGAATAAGAATCTTGCCGCAGCCTGCGGCGTCTGCAGTAGACGAACCGGATATGCCGGCAAACAACATCGAAACCACCACATTGACATGACCCAGACCGCCCGGAAGCCAGCCGGTCATGACCTTTGCAAGCTCGATCATTCTGTCAGTAATTTTGCCGGAATTCATTAAGTTTGCAGCGAGTAAAAAGAACGGTACCGCCAGTAAAATGAATGAGTTATACGATTGAAACATGCGATCTAGAAGAATGAACGGCGTTAAACGTAAATCCAGAACCACAATCGGGACAGTTGCGAGTCCCAGGGCGAAAGCCACTGGCACACGAAACAGCACCAGTACCAGAAAGCCACCGACCAGGATAGCGCAAGCCATACCGGTTGAAATAATCATCATGATGCAGTCCTCGTTTGACGATACTCGGTAATTGCCTCATGAAGCCGGTAAGCTGAAAACACCGCCCAACCCAACCCCGCAATCGGCACAGAGACATGAGTAACTGCCATATTTGCCCCCATCATGACGGAGTTCTGTATGGACCCGAACTTTGTGTATTCAATTCCATACCATGCAAACATTCCGCCGAACAATATCAGCAGGATCAACACAAAACTCTTTTGCAGTAGCTTCAGGAGTGGTGACCTGGCTTCACTAAATACTTCGACACTGAAGTGCGTGCCATCCCATACCGCCACCATCGACCCGATCATAACAATCCAGACAAAAATAAAAGTAGCGAGTTCTTCAGTCCACAGGTAAACCGGGATGATACCCGTGTAGCGGGCAATCACCTGTGCAGCAACCGGCAATGCCAAAGCAATCATTAAAATACCAATCAGCACGCGTAAACCTATGCAGAAACGTTCGAGCGATTTACCTATCATGGTTATTTCTCAGAATTTTATTGGCTGGACAAAAAAACTGGCGTGCCGTTGCACAACGACACGCCAGATCAATCTCCGATTTATACGAAGAATTTACATACCACGAATAGCGTCAAGCAATTCGTTGGCACCCAGATCTGCTGCAAACGCATCTTGTACAGGCACCACCAGATCAAGCAACTTCTCGCGATTTTCAAACTCAGTCACAGTGATCTGACCGGCATCCAGCATCTCTTTCAGCTTTTCACCATCTTCGCGGCTTTCAATCTCACGACCGAAAGCACCCGCTTTTGCACCCGCTTCAAGGACAATTGCCTGAAGATCTTCCGGCAATTTGCGAAAGGTCTTACCACTCATTGTCAAAGGGCGCACCGTAATAGCATGCTTTGTCAGGGTAATGGCAGGCGCTACTTCATAGAACTTAAGGTTCTGGATAGAAGCTGCCTCGTTCTCGAAACCTGCTATAACGCCGGTTTGAATGGCGTTGTACACTTCGTTGTAGGCAATAGCCGATGGAGCGGCACTGATTGCGGAGAAAATTTTAGCTTGAATCGGCGCACCCATCACGCGCATCTTGTGCCCTTTAAGCTCGTCGATGTTTGCAATAGTATCAGCTGAAGCCAGGTTACGTGTACCACCTCCGGCATAACCGATTACTTTGATGTCTGCTTTTTCCAGCAACTCATCTTCAAGAGGCTTCAACACATCTGAAGAAAGCACCGCATTCCAGTGATCCAGATCGCGAAATAGAAAAGGCATATCCATTAACGGAATAGCTGGTGCGAACACAGCCATGTTAGACGGCGCCATGATCGCGTAATCAATAGCTACCCCTTGCTGCAGGAAAGTGACAAAATCGCTCTCGTCACCCAACTCACCATTCAAGTGCATTTCAAATTCGACATCACCTTCGTAGGCTTCACCAATAAGGCGTTCGAATTCACGCAGGGTTTTGGTGTAGGCATGATTTTCATCGAACAGGCTGGCCCCACGAAGCGTTATGTCAGCCGCATTGGCTGACATTGTTATCGCTGTAAACGCGGTTGCAAGAGCTGCTGCTTTTGCGATCGCGAAGGTCGATTTCATTAAGCTCATTAAATTCTCCAAATAGTTAAAAATAAATGCGGCTACGCCGCGATCAAACGCAAATTTCCCATTTAACTGGGTGTCGCGGAATGGATGCTGCGCGGGCACCATATTCCGTATTTTTTTCAACGCGCCCTTGCGGCGCTTCACTGATTTCAATCAATACCTGATGTATTTACACGTTTTTGATGCCGAATCGTTATCTTAAGTTCTTAAGGTTTTCAGGCAATCCGCCTCAATCCGGATAGCCGCTACACAACCCTTATCCAGCACAATCGATAACACTTCATCAACTGATTGCCGCCAACGGTCATTGCAAGCAAGTTTTTGCGGAATCAGGCCCGGCAGACGATGAAACGCGTTGGATATATCTACCGCGTCTTGTGTGTTGCTGCCAAGAGCCGTGGTTATTTCTTCAGAACGAGGATCACGCAATTTATAGCCACTGCCATCGTCGAGACGCTGCTGGCAAAAACGCATCCACATAGCCGCTGTAAACGCAAACGGTCTTATGTCCTGCTGCGTATTCAGCGCTTCCAGAGCTGGATGGAAAATCCGCTGTGGCAACTTCTGTGTACCGTCAGTTGCAATCTGGTAGGTCTCATGAGCTATAGCGGGGTTCGCGAAGCGATCGGTCAGGGCTGATGCATAGTCGTTAAAATCAATGCCGGGCAATGGCTGCAGAAGCTGCGATGCCGCCTTGAAGTGCCTTTGTACAAGCAATGAAAGATCTGTGTCGCGCATCACGTCTCGCACAAACCTCCAGCCAACCAGATAGCCTGCATAAGCCAGCATTGAGTGACAACCGTTTAACATCATCAGTTTCATGCGTTCATAGGGTTTCACATCGTTGACAAAAAGTGCACCACCGGCTTCCCATCGCGGCCTTCCGGCGGAAAATCTATCCTCTATAATCCATTGGCTGAACGGTTCGGTTTCGATAGTCGCTTTATCTTCACAACCGGTTTGCAGTGCGGCTTCAACGCGTGTCTCGCTGGTCGGAGACGGTGTTATACGATCGACCATAGAGCATGGGAAAGGAACATTGTCAGCGATCCAGTTCGCCAGTTCATCACCATCGATGCTGCGGGCAAAGCCGACAATTCCATCACGCAGCAGCTCTCCGTTTTCAGGCAGGTTATCGCAGGACAATACCGTAAAAGGCTTGTGTCCCGCCTCGCGACGACGAACAATTGCAGCGACAAGTAAACCTAACACACCCTCTGGATTAGCCGGGTTTAACAAATCCGCTGCAACAATGACGTTGCCGGTGTCTGGCAAACGGCTATCGCGCTCGATGCCATAGCCCGCCTCAGTGACCGTAAGCGTGACGATGCGTATGGCAGGATCACACAGAGCGGCCAGAGTAGCCTGTGGGTCCGCTGCAATGACATGATCAATAGCTGCAATAACACGCGCAGTGGTGCAAGTGGCGGCTCTTTCAAGCAGTGTGTACAAACCGTTTTGTGCGTTTAGATCGCGGGCAATATCTTTTGTTCGTAAGCTCACCCCGACAATCCGCCAGTCACCACCATCAGATGCCAGAGCATCATCTGTCATCACCGCCTGATGTGCTCGATGAAACGAACCGACTCCCAGGTGAATGATGCCAACACCATGGTCATGCGGTATGTAGTCCGGCAGCCGTGCCGGACCGGACACATCTGCAAGCTCGGTTAAACGCGGGCGTGTCATGCGCAACTACCCCGGGATGTATGCGTAAGCGCCGCTTCAATACCGCGAAGCTCAGCCAGACCTTTTAATCTTCCGATGGCAGGGTAACCCGGCTGTGTACGACGGGTGTGATCATCGAGAATATTCTGTCCATGATCCGGTCTGAATGGAATGGATGCATCAGGTCGGCCGGTAGAGCGGCGTTTTTGCTCTTCACCGAGAACCGCCTGGATCAAAGACACCATGTCTGTTCCACCATCCAGGTGTTCTGCCTCATGAAAACTGCACGCCAGCGTATCGCTTTCGCGCTGAACGTTGCGCAGATGAAGAAAATGCACACGATCACCCAGGCGCTCCATCATGCCGGACAGATCATTATCGGCGCGCACGCCCAGTGAGCCGGAACAAAGCGTCACACCGTTAGCAGACAGATCAACCGCGTCCAGCATCTGCTGATAATCGCCTTCGGTCGACATTATTCTGGGAAGGCCCAACAGCGCAAATGGCGGATCGTCCGGGTGACAACATAGTCGCATCCCCAGAGCCTCGGCGTGTGGTGTGACTTCCGTGAGGAAATCAAAAAGGTTTTTTCTAAGTTGCGCCGGCGAGATTCCATCGTAGGCAGAAAGATGCGAACGCACATCATCTAACGACATGGTTGCCGCGGCGCCGGGCAAGCCGCTAACAACATTGCGAACAAGCTCTGACTGGCGTGTATCCGACATCGTCCGGAAGCGGGTGCCAGCGTGTTCAACAACCTCTTTGGAAAAATCGTCTGACGCGCCCGCACGTTTAAGAATAAAGATATCAAATGCCGCAAAGTCGACGAGATCAAAGCGCATGCAGGTGGCACCGTTGGGCAGGCGCCAGGCTAAATCTGTTCGCGTCCAGTCGAGCACCGGCATGAAGTTGTAACAAACCACCTCGATACCAGCGTCGTGCAGATTAGTCAGACTTTGACGGTAGTTCTCGATGTGCCGGACCCAATTACCGGTCTGCCGCTTGATGTCTTCCGATACCGGCAGACTTTCTACGACCTCCCATTGCAGCCATGACGCCGAACCATCAGACATCGTGGCGATGTCATGTTGTCGCGTGATGATTTCATCGACAGGCCAGACCTGGCCCGGTGGCTGATGGTGTAAGGCAGACACAACGCCCTGCACACCGGCCTGTAATAGATCATCGATTGAAACCGAGTCGTTCGGTCCAAACCAACGCCACGTCTGCCGCATTAGTCCTCCTGATATCTGAGCATTCCGACAAACTACCATACTTCCATACCAGTTGACAATAATGCTTGATCGAGTAATATGGACTGCAGCAGTTCACTGTACCGCAAAGCTGGCGGCTTATCTGATTTAACGTGCTGCACCAATCGATCACACGCTGCCTGGCCGGCAACAGGCATTCGCGTGCCTGCTCGCCGTCGATGCCCGTTTGCATGAACATTACCCGCCGTTCTGCATGCTGTGAACCCACCCTGCGGATTTTTAACGGCGCCCAGGCGCTGGATGAATTTGAACACCCGACTCCCACAGCAATCAATTGTGCCGCACCAACCCGGTGAAAACGACTCGGTGCACGATTGGGTCGATTGGTTCTGGCGCTCTTTTCTACCCGGCTGGATCGAACGCACCCGTGACCCGAAAGGGTTTGGCTTTTATGATCTGTTAGACGAGAACGCACAACCCGCTCAACAACATAGAAGGACAGTATTGGCGCAGGCAAGATTGCTCTTCACGTTCTCACATCTGGCACTTCAATCAAACAATCAGGCCTATCATGACGCCGCCCGTGTGGCACGTGAGGCGCTGCCACTGTTTCGCAAAGAGAATGGCGGCTACTGCCGCGCACGCTCTGATAGCGGCAAGGCTACCGGCGATGCAGATGATG
>CAKZVB010000234.1 GCA_937922015.1 uncultured Granulosicoccaceae bacterium | reverse complement strand
GGGACCAAAAACTACAGTTGATAAACCGCTTTCACTGAAGTAGCCCGCGTCGGTTCCGAATGACACAACTTGCTGACTGTTTAAACCGGTAACCAGACTGACGAATTCAGCCGCTTTCTCTGAATTGGCGTGATTAAGTGCTGGAACAGGTGCTTCGGTAATGATCTTTATAGCAGTGTCCGGGCTAATGGCTTTCATCGGGGGGAGCAACTCGTTTATTGCGAACTGTTCGATTTCGGCAATGATCTGCCGTCCGTCTTGTCCGGGCATTGGGCGGAATTCCCAGTTCAGATTACACCAGCCTGCTGTTGCATTGCGGGCGTTGCCTCCTTCGATCGTACCTATATTAAAAGTGCAGTATGGGGGCTGGTAAGGGGAATCGGGGCAGGGGGTCGCTGCCATGCGTAAAGCGATCTGGTCGAGCCGGCGAATAAACCGGCCTGCCACAGCGATGGCACTGACGCCTTTTGTCGGATCACAGGAATGCACTTCGTGGCCGGTTATCTCGGTACGCATTTCAAAACCGCCCTTGTGACCGGTCACCAATTTCATGTCTGTAGGTTCACCCACAATCACTATGTCCGGTCGAATGGATAGATGGTTCATGAACTCGAGTAACACCGGCATGCCATAACCTCCGATCTCTTCATCGTAGGTAAAAGCGATATGGATCGGTTTCTTTAAGGGGGCTGCCTTCCACACTGGTACCGAGGCAAGAACGCAAGCGAGAAAGCCTTTCATATCCACCGAGCCGCGCCCGTAAAGACGATTGCCTTTGCGCACCAGTGTGAATGGATCAGTTGCCCATTTCTGGCCTTCGACCGGTACAACGTCGGTATGGCCATTAAAAACAATACCGCCATCGATTTCGGGGCCGATCGTGGCAAAAAGATTGGCCCGTTCACGGCTGGTATCGAAGCTCAACGCACTTTCGACTTCATGTTCGGACAGGTAATTCTGGATATAGTCGATGATTTCATGGGTTGGCTTGCCCGAGATGCTCTCGAAAGCCACCAGCTGCCCGAGAATTTCGATAGCCTTGTTCAGGGTGTCGTTCATTTACACTATCTGCTGATAAACCGATACAGCATGATACCGTGCCAGCGCAGCAGATAATTGTCTGATGAGGGAGCGTTCAATGGCAGGAACGGCAAAAGCAGGCGAGTACAAATCAGGTGTTCAGGCCGAGTCGTTGCATTTACTCTTCAGCGCAGCCTTCTTCATCGAGCAGCGACTTTAGAATATAGATTCGAGTAGCGGTTTTACCGGTATTGATATTAGTTTGATGGATTCCGCTAGAGTGGGGGGCGATGAAATTCCCCTGCCGTAGCTCGCCGCTTATCTCTGTTGTTCGGAGAAAAGCCTGTTAGTTCAAAGTGTGAAAAGGTTGGCTTGGAGAACGAAGCCGGACTGAACATATACTGTTCAGTCCGCGGAACACTCGGTCAGTTGCCCATGCGACGTGTCAAGCACGAAACTACGGGCTGGTATAGCTTAGATCAGTGTAGCTGTAGTTATTGCTGTCGACAGGGGCGTACCACACTCTCACATACACGGAGGATCCATTACCCGGATAGCCACTGATGGTATATGAGTTCTGTGTACCCAGTTCGCCTGAGTCGCCATAGGCTATATTCCCGCCACCGCTACCGGCGTAGTCAGCGCTACCGGCATAGACCCAGTACTTACAGTTGGTGTTGTTCCAACTCAACAGTTGGCTACCAGCACCCAAAGTGGAACCATTGGCCGGAGTAAAACCGGTTGGAACAGTACAGGCTCCGCCGGATGACGCGTTGTAGTTAGACTCCACCGATTGCCAGCTACCCCCTGTCTGGCGGTAGTAAAGAGTCACAACCACTGTGCTGCCATCTTGCGGCAAGCCCGTTACCGCAACACTGGTCGTGCCACCCAGCGCTCCACTGTTGAAATAACTTGAACTACCCGCACTGGGTCCTGCATAGAGCCACCAATCATCAACTGATGTTCCGTTGTCCGCCCAGGTGAATTGCGCCGTTGCTCCCGGTAGTGTTGAGTTCGCCAACGGTGATGTCACTGCCGGGTCTTCTATCGCAGCACTTGCGGCAGTGTAACTACTGGCTACCGTTTGCCACGTACCGCCCGTCTGTCGATAGTACAGAGTCATGATCACTGCACTGCCATCAACAGGCAATCCGGTCACTGTTGTACTGGTCGCGCCGCCCAGTGCTCCACTGTTAAAATAGCTATTGCTGCCTGCTACTGTACCTGCATACAGCCACCAATCATCAACCGACGTACCGTTATCTGCCCAGCTGAATTGCGCGGTTGCTCCCGGTAGTGTTGAATTCGCCAACGGCGATGTCACCGACGGGTCTTCTATTCCCGCACTTGCGGCAGTGTAACTACTGGTTACCGATTGCCACGTACCGCCCGTCTGTCGATAGTACAGAGTCGTGACTACTGTGCTGCCATCAACAGGCAATCCGGTCACTGTTGTACTGGTCACACCGCCCAGTGCTCCGCTGTTAAAATAGCTGTTGCTGCCTGCATTGGGTCCTGCATACAGCCACCAATCATCAACCGACGTACCATTGTCTGCCCAGCTGAATTGCGCCGTCGCTCCTGACAGTGTTGAATTTGCCAACGGCGATGTCACTGCCGGGTCTTCTAACGCAGTACTTGCGGCAGTGTAACTACTGACTACCGTTTGCCACGTGCCGCCCGTCGGTCGATAGTACAGAGTCATGGCCACTGCGCTGCCATCAACAGGCAGTCCGGTCACTGTCGTGCTGGTCGCACCGCCCAGCGCGCCACTGTCGAAATAACTTTTGTTGCCGGCTACTGTACCTGCGTACAGCCACCAATCACTAACCGGTGTTCCGTTGTCCGCCCAGCTGAATTGTACCGTTGCGCCCGGTAGTGTTGAATTCGCCAACGGTGATGTCACTGCCGGGTCTTCAAACGCTGCAGTCGCAGCGGTATAGCTACTGACTACCGTTTGCCACGTGCCGCCCGTCTCTCGATAGTACAAGGTGACAACCACTGTGCTGCCATCAACAGGCAGTCCGGTCACTGTCGTGCTGGTCGCGCCGCCCAATACGCCACTGTTAAAATAGCTTTTGTTGCCTGCTACTGTACCTGCATACAGCCACCAATCATCAACTGATGTTCCGTTGTCAGCCCAGCTGAACCCTACACTTGATCCGCTCAGCGTAGACCCTGAAGCCGGTGCCACTATCGCAGGCAGCTCTGACAAGCTGGCCGTGTAGGTGTAATCCCGTGTCGCCCAGGACACGGCTGTATCGTTGAAAGACCAAAGCCTGACATATACCTGGCTGCCGTCCATTGGTAATCCCGTGACAGAATGAGAAGCGACATCACCCAAAGAACCTGAGCTGTGATGGTTGCTACCTCCCAGAGTCGAGCCTATTTCCAGCTCCCAATTTCCTATGTCGTTGCCGTTGTCATCCCATTCGAAAACAACGCTACTGCCGGTCAAGGTGCTAAGAGGCACGGGAGAAGTGATGGAAGGTGGTGGCGCTGTCGCTGCTGTGTAGGTGTATTCGATTGCCTGTCCAGCTGACGCCCCTTGAAGCAAGTAAGAAAAAGTGACATATACCGTAGAGCCGTCCGAAGGCAATCCCGTTGCAGAGACGCTGGTTTGCGTGGTCATAGCACCTGAATAAAAGTAATCTTGGCTTCCTGGAGTAGAGCCCACTTTAAGCGACCGGGACAAAACGACTGAGCCATTGTCATCCCAGTTGAAATTAACGTCTGAGGAAGTCAGCGTACTACCAGGCACCGGTGATGTCATGGAGGGTGGTGGGTTAGCCGCAGCGGTGTAGGTATAGCGCACATAATGGAAGCCTTCACCCAACACGTAGTAATTGAAATCCGCGTAGATTGGTCTGCCGTCTGTCGGTAGTCCAGTTGCCGTGACACTTGTTACTGATGACTGCAAATTGCCCACACTCAAGTAGTTATTGCCACCAGGCGTATCTCCAACCGTCAAACCCCAGTAAGCAAATTCAACACCGTTGTCCGACCACGCAAACTCCTGACTCGTGCCGGCCAGCGTAGCATTAATTGCGGGTGTTGTTATCGCAGGGAGAAGGGCGGCGTCGGCGGCCAGGTAGCGGTAATCCCGCGCCGTCCACGTACTGCCTCCGGGAAAGTACCATAAGGTCACAAAGACCTCCCGCCCATCTGATGGCAAATTATTCACAGCCACAAATTCCTCAGACGCAGGAAGTACACCCGAATCAAACACATCAGTGGCCCGGGCTTGCGAACCAACCGTTAGTCGCCAGCCTTCATTCGTGCCGCTAGGATCAGTCCATCGAAAAACGTCAACGAACGGGTCCAGTGTACTGCCAGGCGCTGGTTCATCGAGGCCCGGTAGCAGACTACCGTCTGCTGCGGTATAGGTGTAATGAACAGATTGCCACTCACCGTCAATGTAGAAACTAAGAACTACCTCTACAGGACTTAGGTCCGTTGGCAGATTTACTACCTCTATTGAGTACTGATCGCCTGGCAATACACCCGACACGAAGTATTCCGCACCATTGCCAGATGATCCGGCACTCAGATACCAATGTTCGATATCGGCAGTGCCATTGTCAACCCACGAAAAATCGACCGAAGGATAAAACAAGTAACGACCAGGTCGCGGTGTGGTTATCGATGGCCCTATGCTAAAACGGGCACTCACCACAGACTCCGAATTCAGCCCGGTAAAAAAACGATCTTTATGAGCTGTCAGCCGAAAACAATAATTAGAACCCGGTGCTCCAACAACAGTCCAGGCGGTGGGGCTGCTTGCAGCGTTATCTAACAATGTCCACTCGGCATCAGGATCTCCGCTAACAGAGATAGAGTCCACATCCCAGCCGACATCGCCAACAGAAGTGTCAGTACCTAGTCGAAATCGAATTCGCACATCCTGCTCAGAGAACGCGCTTAAATCAACGACCGTTTCGACATAACCAAGGCTATCACCGGTGAACGCTCTAAGTCCGGCCAGCGGATTGCTATAGTTCGTGCTTATTGTGCCGTTGTATCCCATTTGAATCATCTGAGTGCTAAGATCTCGCCAGGCACCGCCATACGTCGACAACTCTACAACACCGCCGTCGAAGTTTGGCTCAGTGTTGTAGTGATGCCAGAATCTGAGCTCCGGATTTAAACGTGGCACTTTGAATTCATCAGTAGTCAGGGTTTGATCGGTAGCAGAAGCAGCGTTAACGGCCCGCCAGTGAAAGCTGCCGTTGTATGAGTTGCTGGACGATTTACCCCATGAAAAGTTTGCATCAGAGGAATCGATCGCCCATTGGTTATCACCAATAATTTCATCTTCGGCCCAGGGTACTGGCACCTGGCAACTACTGCCGACTTCCAGCCGGGTATCATCTTCTACAGGGTTTGCACCGTTGGTGTCATACTCGACCGATACCGAGTCTCCCGAAGCAAGCGATGCCTCAGCAATCGGGTATAAAAATGACGGAGCGGGGGGCGCTGCTACCACATCAAAAGTCATCACTGGACCACTGGCACTGATATTTTTTATCACTATCCCGGTCGAGTAGGCCGTGCCTTGATAAGAATCGGTATTCGGTACAGTAGAAGGACCTATTTCACTTTTATAGGTTGAGCTGTAAGTGTCATACTCATTACCTTGATTCAAGCCCTTTTCCAGCGCATAAGTACCATCCGATTGCAGCACAGCGATCCTGTAATGATCCGAAGGCCAGTTTGACTGCCCCGGATAGCTTTCCACATACTGATCGGCTCCTGCCCTGGCTTCATCGATGTGAAAGATTAACAGGCCAGGACCTTGTATCTGTTGGTCAAACCCCACCTTCTGACGGTTTTCCAATAGCAGATATTCCCCGTCAGGAAAGCCAGTTGTGATCTTGAAAATATCCGGATTGGTCTGTACCTGGCCTGCCGAGAAACTACCCGTTGACACCACGTTTGTCGGTGCCACCCATCCGAGCTTTACTTTGGCATACGCCGAGAAATGTGGAGGATAATACTGTGACTGATCCCATCCCCAGCTGTTGGCCATCAACCCCCAGTTGCCAATACCTGAGCCTGATTTATCTGTATCGTAAAAATCCAGCAAACCGAAAAAATGACCGATTTCATGCGAAATCACCCCTATTCGGCCTATCTCCGACCCCGATATAGACCACACGCCCGGGTTGATACTATATTTAAGGACCTCGACGCCCTCGGCCGAATACCAAGGGGAGTTTTTTAGCCCCCCCTTGTGCGACCATATTCGATCAGCGACCACTCCACCATACTGATCCACACCACCAGTTTCCGCCGCATAGCCCGAATGCATTATCGTGAACGCATCAATCACTCCATCGCCATCAAGGTCAAAGTCAGTGAAGTCTACGGACAAGTCGGCAATAGTAAGAGCTTCCTTGATACCTTCTGAAAGTTTCACGCTATTCAAGCCCTTTTTTCCATCGGCATAGTAGGCCTCTGTTCCAGACAAGGTGATCCAATCCAGAACAGTTGAATTAAGCAGCATTTGGCCATACGAATTTTCCAGATAAACATCTCTGATACTGCCACTCGGGGCCAATGCATGGGGACCGACATGGTTGAACAGAACGTCAATGTCGTCCCGTGACGGCAGTGTCCGGGCCGTGTGATCAGCAAATCGGATCATCACTACAAGATTGGGCACCACGCCATTGGCAGCCTTAAGCGATGTTTGCACGGTTGAGGGGTTGTAATCAAAGTGCCTGGCCCCCGGCTTTACGTACAGAGATCTTTCGAATCTAGAAATCTGCTTAACGCCTGCCGCTTTAGGATCAACCTTACCCACCTCAAGCGTGGTACTAAGGCGGGCGGCACTCGGGTCAGGTGATGTTTGATATACCCAAAGCCCATCGACATAGATCACTGGAAAACCGTTGAGGTCTTCATGCCATGAGTACTCCGCACCGCCCTTAAACCTTAACTGTATCTCTTGCCCGTCCGGTTGAACTGCCACAATGGGGTTCGGATTGGCGCTCATGGCCCGTGCCGGTCCATGCACGAGAACTGCTGTAAAAACAGCTATAAACATCAGAAAATTGCGAATCAAAGGGTTCATCCTTGTTGCAGGGTGTTACGCGGCTTCTATTGATGCACTGCATCTGGAAGTCAGAGGTGAAATAATTTCAGAAAAGATACCGGGTATTGAAAGCCGCGGGCAATTGTTAAACTCACTTCCTGTGTAAGCACAATCAGCCCATCACCTTATATTCCACTTACAAACTGTGGGGCATGCATATATATATGATAGTCGCAAGGCAGTATTGCCGCTTTGGCAGACACCGACATGGCTCTAGACGACACATCACACAAATTTTCTATATGTACACAATTGACGTAGAGTTCTATCAACGCTCTGGCGTGCACAACAGTGTCTTGAAGACAACTCTATTCCAATCTCATGCTACGCTTTATTTTTACTCCGCGTTGAGTAATTAACACAATAAACGCAAACCGCGCAAAATTGACTAATGAAATTGTATCGCGTCGCATTCCTTGAACTGGATCTCGGAAACACATTTCACTTTGAGAATCAAAAAGAAGTGCTGATAAAATCGTCTTCCACTACCTGATTGCTTATTAGAAGTGCTTATTCAAAGGAAGTACAATTATCAAAAGGTAGTACTTATTAAAAATCTTATCAAAGGGACGTCCACAATTCGAAATGGTTAGGTTTGGAAGAAAGGAGGTTGATTGTATTTATTTTTCTGAGTAAAAACGGGTGGCCGGTTGGTATTCTTCAACGTAGGATATTGGTGCGTGCGATAAATCTATTTGTGGTGGCAGTAGAATCCGAAGAATAAAAATCTTGCAATGAACACCGGGTTACAGAAAATGACTCTGTTTACCCTGATATAGAATCAGCAAAACGCCATAAATTGATGAACCACAAAAATACAACTGTCAAGAAGAATAAGTACGCTTGAGTATTGAAGTAGCGATGAGGGAATGGCATCCGTATCGTATAATAAGGCGCTGCAGTGGCGGCAGTGTGCGTATCTGTTTTGCGGTTCCACTGCGTTACACTACACTTTACCGCTGCACAGCACCGGCATACACTGCGGCTGAGCGCAGCGTAATACCCAGGAAACTGAAGATATAACAGACATGAATATCCGGTCTATAGATTCGAGTGATGCAGAGGCTTTTGCAGCGCTGCGGCGTGCGGTCACACGAGAGAACCCTGTTCAAATGGGATTGTCTTATGTGGAAGAGGCAGGTCGCACGATAGATAGTTTTCGAGAGCAGTTGTCCTTTTCTCATCCCAATACGATGGTCGGCTGTTTCGCACAAGAAGTGCTTGTGGCAACTGCCGCTGTAGGTTACACCAGCAGGTTTCCCTCATCCCGACACAAAATGGTTATGTGGGGCGTATTCACTTCACCGGGTTATCGTCGAAAAGGATTAAGCCGGCAGGTTGTAGGGGCAGCAATTCAACATGCCTTTAGTAATGGCGTGCGTCGTATAAACTTACAGGTATACGTACCAAACGAGCCGGCACTTTCGCTTTACAAATCGTTTGGTTTTGTTGAATATGGTGTTGAGCCAGAAGCGGTATATCTTGATGGCCATTATCACGATGGTGTTCATATGACGCTGGTACAAAAACAGGCATAGCAAACAGATTGTAAATCTACAGCTCTACAGGCTGTCCGTTTTATGGTTTCTCTGTCGCTTAACTCTATCGCAAAACGGCCAGCTAATAGATTTCGAGCGAAATAAGAGTTTTGCCTGATAGACCCGCACGCGAGGTTTTACCGCATCCGGCACTACTATTTTTGCGTAAAAATCAAGCCATTACATAGCAGGTAATTACAAAAATGAATTCTGAACCAGAGTTAGTTGTTTCTAATAAATCTCAGTTTATATCGAATGGCGGAAAAACTGTTTATGTGGAAATTTATCGTTTGGAAAACGAAAAAAGATGGGCGTTATCCATTGATGATGAGTTTGGTAATACGACTGTTTTTGATAAGACATTTAAATCAGAGAAAGGGGCGATACTGCAAGCGAAAAAAAGTATAACTGAAGACGGTATAGATGAATTTATCGGGCCTGAGAGTGGAAAGGGGGAATGGAATAACAGTCCATAAAATAATAGTAATTGCAGCTTTACATCGGCTTTACATAGACACCCAACGAATCGGCTTTACATAGACACCCAACGTAAAAACCCTAACGTCCATGATTTTCGCGAAATCATAAAGCGAAGATGGGAGGTTATAATGACTCAGAAAGTGTCGATGAGCATAAGAGGCCTGGCTGAGCATAAAAATACGGTATTTGGTCTGTGCTGCGGGCAGAGGCCATCATTGCGAGGCAGCGCAATCGAGTGTTTAGCGTTAAGGAGAGTTCTATCTAAGAGTACAACGCAGTACTGACAGCCAAATTGGGCCGACGCTGCAGACCGAATGCCTGACAAGCCTGCTCCAACGAGTGTGCACAACCGACCAATCCCTTGAACCGACTTTCGAAGTGCGTACATAAGTAAATCCAATGCTCAGGCGAAATTGATAACCTTTTCAGAATGGGTTCTGCATCAGCGCTGATCGCGCCGATCTTGTCCCGGTGTATCTGCCTTCCTGTCCAGTCGAGCAATTGAAGGTAGTCTACTAAATTGAATACAATACCTTTTGGCATAGGTTGGCGAAGGTGTCCGGCAAACGGGAGAAGGGTGTCTGGCTGAGGCGATGGTTCAGTGCTATTGGACTGGTCTTCTGATTTATCCGGCTTTTGCAATTCCTGTTGCCAGTGTCTGATTCTATGCTGAATGCTGGTATGATCGGATTGTTCCGGGGTTGCTGCCATGGCTGCACGAACCGGATTCAAATCCACGTAAGCCATGCAGCTGAGCAGGGCCTGTTCATCGAGAAGCGCCTGGCATTTGAAGCGGCCCTCCCAGAATCTGCCAGTGACCCCATCCTCGGCATTTGCCATGCGAGCAATTTTCTCGTTCAATACCCTCATGAACCAACTGATACTGGACAATCTTTCGCGCCAGAGATCGATATAGAGATTGAGTTGGTCGATTTCATTAGGTTCGAGTGGTTCGTTGTTAAGAAATTTCTCAGAAACAATGTTACCTTGATGAAGCTGATGCCAGCGGGTTACTATGTCAAGCGTCGATGCAGCCTTTTGAGCTTCCTGGTCAATGAAAAGCACGATATGGAAATGATTGGACATTACTGCGTACGCAGCGATATCCAGGAAAAATACCTGACCAAGGCGCAGTAATTCAGACTCTATGAATACACGACGGTGTTCAAAGGAGCGTCCGGAAAATTTATCCTCGCCACACAGAAAAGCATGACGAACACAGCGGCTTACAACGTGATAAAACGGAGTTGCTTCTACGGCGATTTGGGATTTACGTGGTTGTGGCATGGTTACTTCCTACATCTACTACTGACTACGAGATTGTGATGCTGCATTAATGGGGCTGAAATTAATGTGAAATTCTTCACAATTAGCATTTACGATGGGTGTCTTTCCAATACTGTCTAACATGCTGATTTACGATGGGTGTCTTTCCAATATGGATCTTTCCAAATTTCTTACTACGGTGAATAATCTAAACCGGGATACGACACACGGCTGTCGTCGATTATTTACAGAGATCAAAGGAGAGTGGTGTGAGTAAAAATATTGTTATTCTCTTCATTACTGCTGTTATGTTGTGGGGGTGCGCCACCACTGATAGCATTTTACCCTCGAGAGCAGATATCGGTGCTGGCGATATCCAGTTTTCAGTCTCATCTACTGCTACCTATCGATATTATAAAGATCAAAAGCAACCCGGGGGTTTTGTAGTTACTGTTG
>CAKZVB010000233.1 GCA_937922015.1 uncultured Granulosicoccaceae bacterium | reverse complement strand
GGTCAATTTATCTTTAGCTTACTGGGTACTGCTGTTGATGTAGAAGCTGAACCCGGGACTCTCGTTACAACAAATCAGAATCCAGTGTCTGGCGATTCCGAAAATGTAGATAGAGATCAGATCGAGGGCCCCGGCCGGAGAGTGCTACAAGCAATTGAGGTACGAGTTTTAGCGATGGATAACGACCTTGCTACAGCCACGGAGTCCACAAAAGTTCTGCTTGAGACCGGCGCAAACCTACCTCAGGGCATGCATTATTATAAAGGCTCCTCCGGCAACGCGTTGATCGTTGAAACTGGCGAGGGAGAGCATTGGAACAAATGGCTGGATTCGAGCTGGTTTGCACAGCGAAACAGCAGGTTTCACAAAGTTGATGTAACTGACCCAAACAACGCTTCCCTGATTGAATCTCTTGAAATCAGTGGACAAATAATTACCAGTGAAACGATAGGCGACCGGCTTTATTTTGTTAGCCGATTTTATCCGCTTGTTACCGGCACAGAATTCGTTGAGTCAGGAGAGTTAGTGCCGTCGATCTCACGCACATCCGATGGTTTTACGATGCCGCTGGTTGAACCTACCAGTTGTTTCCAATTAGAAGGCCCGGGTTCTGCAAGTGTTGTGTCAGCTGATATAACAACTGTAGCAGTACTTGATATCGAAACGATGTCACTGGTCGACAGTGAATGTTATCTAGGCGTTGCCGAGACCGTGTCCATTGCAGAGTCTGCTATTTATTTAGCAACAGCGCGCCGGGACTATTCTGCAGACAGTGGGGACGGAACCACGCCGGGCGGTGGAACTGATTCACCTGATAGCCAGTCTGTGGATGGTGGCGAAGGTAACGGATCAATATCTGTTCCGGATGGTGTAGCTGAAACGCCTGATAGCCAGTCTGTGGATGGAGGAGAAGGTAACGGATCAATACTTGTTCCGGATAGTGGAACGGTAACACCTGATAGTAACTTAGTGGATGGTGGAGAAGGTAACTCATCAATAGCTGTTCCGGATGGTGCAACTGTAACACCTGATAGTAGTGAGCCTGCTGTTGTAACTCCTGGTGGCTCATTTACCGATAACCGTATTGAGACCCAAATACACCAGTTTGCGATTACCGAGGCTGGTATTGATTACAGTGGTACAGGGGTGGTTCCGGGCCATCTTGGCTGGATCCACGCAACTATGCCGTCAAGAATCAGTGAGAAGGACGGCTATGTGCGAGTGGCATCATATTCATCAAACCGGCTTGCCAGCGGTACGCAACTGAATGTTACTGTGTTAGGCGGAGATAGCGGCACGCTGACTACAGTGGGTAGTCTTACCAATGACTCTGAACTGCAAACGCCTGATATCAATGCCACAGCCGAAAGTTATTTGCAGGCCACGAGGTTTCTGGGCAATTTCTTATACCTGAGTATACTGGAAGGACAAAACTCTACACTTAAAATAGTCGCGTTGTCTGATCCGGGTTCCCCTGCTACGACAGGGAGTCTCACTTTCAATGGATCAAATCGTCAAATAATGCCACTGGATGGAGGGCATTTACTTGCGGTGGGCAGAGAAATCGTGGCTGTCGATGGTCGCTCATATGAGCAGGGGGTGCAACTGTCACTCATTGACGTGACCGACTCTACAAGGCCATCATTAGCGAATTCTGTATCAATCGGCCAGCGCGGTTCGAACGCCGAAGGTCTGTTAGATGAAAGAGGAATAACCATCCAACCGGCTAACGAGAATCATCCGCTTAGAGTTTCAATGGGGATTGATGTAGCAGGTGAGAATATGCCTTCAACTGATTTTGGAGTTGATGCCAGAGACTTCCAGGGTTGGACTTATTCGGGTTTGCACGGGTTTAATGTCTTTACTGGCGGTGATGCGAGAATTGAAATCAATGGCGTTATAACGGCTGAATCATCAAACGGTACCAGTTTCTCTGTGCCAGACTCTTCTTTGCGTAGTGAGCGTTCGATTCACGTTGGGGATGTCGTCTATTATCTTAACGGTGTCGATGTAGTCGCCAGGCGATGGTCTGAATTTAGTACTTTGGAGCAATCGTTCTAAATCATCGCCACCGGGTAATAACAGGGCCTTGATAATTGTATTGAGGCCCTTCTCATCAGCAGTTTATCCAATAATCCTTCGTCCTCCCGCTCATCAGGTTGCTCTAACAACAACCCGAATTTCTACCCCCGGCCGCAGAGTCGCTGCAACCTCAGTTAACAAAACAGAGGTTGAACAGCGATATGTAATCAGGTAACCGGGTGGCGGAGTAATCGTTCGGTTGTTAGTTGTTAATGAAGTGATCAAGTCACCTTTGTTTACGATTTCATTTGCAAGATGTTTCGATCACAGTCGACAATATGATTGATCTATTTAATGTCATGACGTAAAATATGGCTATTGTGTAGATTTCGTTGTCGCTGATCTATCGGGATTGGCATCTATTGTTGTGTGTTGGTTGCCAATGCCGGTGTGCAGGAATTTTACAGGGTAGAATTGATAATGACTAACAGTTGTCGGACTGGAGACAGTATGTTGCTTCATCTATTGAAGTTGTTGTTTGTTTCGTGCTTTTTCTTTCCCGGGTTCAATGCGTTCGCAAATCCGACTGTTGCAGATATTACAGATCTTGTTCTTGTAACCGGTCAAAGCAACGTTCGGGCATCTGAAACCGAATATGACTCGTCGATAGATAGTGTAGATTTAAGAGTATTTGCGTACACCGGTAATGATGACTGGGAAGTCGCCGATCTCCACCAGGTATGGGATGTTGATGGCTGGCATCCCGGTAACGACTCGATAGCTGATGCTACTCGGCAACCCTATAACAACTTTGCTTTCCACTTTGCGAAAACAGTTGTTGAACGTGATCCGCAGAGAGTCGTCGGTATTATCATAGCCAGTGCCCCGGGTAAGGGCATTTTGCACTGGGAGCCGGGCGGCGGTTTTTATCAGGAGATTGGAAGCAAAGTGCTTGATGCGCTGAATGCACAAGGCGTCAAATCCGGTCTGGACGGTATTCTCTGGCATCAGGGGGAAACGGACTGGCAGTTTTATGGGACCTCGGACCAATCTGCGAGTGAAGAACAGAGAAGTTATTCGGAATATTATCCGGATAAACTCAATGGTTTAATAACGGCATTTCGAAATGAAAGCTGGTTCGATAACGGCAAGCCATTTATCTGTGGGGAGACTAAGCAGGCCAAGGTCAATGGCAGGTTGATGGCTTTAAACAGCGATGGTGATGCCTGGACTGGCTGTGTGCAGGCTTCGGATTTATGCACCAAAGAAAGGGAAACCGAGGCTTGTAATGATGTACCGGTATTAGGGACTCACTTTGATGCGTCCGGGTTGCGGTTACTGGGCGAACGCTATGGTAATAAATATCTGGATATTATCGAGGCAAATCGATTTACAGACCCTGAGCTAACTTCACCGCAGCCGGGAGGTACGTTGAGCGGTAGTGTCGAAGTGTTTGAATGGACAGCGCACTCATCAAACATTAGTCAGTGGTGGCTGACCGTTGGTCGCTCTGCCAGCCAGTCGAGCAACTACTTCAGTTCGGGAAGCCTTGCAGCTGGAACTTCAAGCATTGAAGTCAGCGACCTTCCTACAGATGGCAGTGAAGTGTATGCGAAACTTTGGTATCGCGTTAATGGTGACAACATCTGGTACTACATTGATCAGACGTATACGGCATCCGGAAGTAGCCCCTCTATAGAAGGCCCTGTACCGGGCACGCAATTGAATGGTGCGACCGAAACATTCAACTGGCAATCGAACGGCGCGAATGTGTCCGAGTTTTGGTTAGATATAGGCTCATCAGTTGGTGCAAGTGACTATTACAAAAGTGGTAGCCTGAACACGGCAACGAGTACCGTGGCAAGCGGCTTACCCAGTGATGGCGTGTCTGCCGTTTATGTTCGACTGTGGTATCGGTTCGCCTCCGCAGGGGCGTGGCATTATGTAGATGAAACTTATACCGCAGGAACAGCAATCGCCACCGGGCCGGTGATCGTCAGTCCGGCTTCAGGTTCGACACTTAGCGCTACGGCATCAGCTATTACCTGGATTGAGAATAATTCAGGTGCAGTGGTGTACTGGGTATATGCTGGTAGCTCACAGGGTGGCAGGCAATACTATGATAGCGGTGAGCTGGGCAACCAGTTGACGACTACGATCAATGGTCTGCCCGCTGATGGAAGTGCGGTGTGGGTGCGTATTTGGTATCGGGGTGCATCAGGTGGTAGTTGGCAGTTTATCGATGCACAGTACACGGCAGTCGATTTTTTTCCATCGATCAGTACATCGGGTGGAAGTGATGTGCTAGCGAATCCTGATGACACGTTCAGTTGGACTGACCCGACAAACTCGGTAACGCAGTGGTGGCTGTATGTGGGTTCAAGTGTTGGTGGTAATGATTATGAAGACAGTGGCAATCTAGGTCCTTCAACCGCGTATACCACTGCAAATGGCAACCTGCCAACTGGTGCTGTACCGGTTTATGTCAGGCTGTGGTTCAGGCAGGAGGGTGGTAGCTGGGAGTACACTGATGAGATATTTACGTCTGCGCCTTGATTCCATGCCCGGTGTTTCAAGTGAAGAGCTAACTTCAACGTCGTACTTGCAAG
>CAKZVB010000232.1 GCA_937922015.1 uncultured Granulosicoccaceae bacterium | reverse complement strand
AGATCGATAGCCAGTAAGTTAATCTTGTTCATGATGGACGTTCCTATTTTTGTTTAGCTGAAAGTTTTTGTGTTGCAAAAACACTTTACAGCTTGGCGCATTGCGACGCCGATCTTGGG
Organism: uncultured Granulosicoccaceae bacterium; assembly: GCA_937922015.1. GTDB lineage: Bacteria > Pseudomonadota > Gammaproteobacteria > Granulosicoccales > Granulosicoccaceae. The sequence goes on along the minus strand of CAKZVB010000232.1, from coordinate 12,068 downwards.
GCGTCCATCACATCATCCATGGCGTTTTTTCGAAGCCAGTCCCTGGCTGTACGAGTCACTTTTCAAAAGAGAAGAAAAGTAACCAAAATTCTCCTTTTGCTTTATCCGCTGCTGCCTTGCCCTTCGGGTTCCTTCGGAATTTTTTGATATCATCCGCAGTCGGGCCGCGCCAGACGCCCGTCCCTGGGCTACTGGCGCTCACGCCGCCATCCATGGCGCTTTGACCCGACTCCGGATGATTTCAAAAAACAAGGCAGATGCTGTTATCGGGGCGGTCCGGTAGTTCACCACTTTGTTTCGTGATAACAGCGCTTGTAGCGCTCGGACTGATACACACAGCAAGGTTCATCTTCTGTCCTCTGATTTCTCTCTTCTGTATGGCTGTTGCTGTATCGGGGCGGTCCGGTAGTTCGCCACTTTGTTTCTTGATAACAGCGCTTGTAGCGCTTTGCGGGTTGAGATAGTTGGGTTGTTCGCCGTCGCTTATGCGACATCCGTGGCTGGGGTAGCGCGTTAGTAGCCGGGCATACAAGTGGGTATTAAGAGCGAACGCCTGACATTAAGTTTAATCAGCAAACCAAACCTACTGCATAAAAAGCTTTATCCCTGTATTCTTGGCGGTAGTACAATCCCGAAAATAACCCCGGACTCCTAAAGTGAATTCATCCACTCCGTTCCCCCTCAACGGCATTATAGGCGTAGTCGCCAACTCCACCGCCGAGCTAGTAACCGCCGCTGAATTCAAACTTCAGTGCGTTGAACTACGAGCTGACCTGCTTTTGGATTCCGGCATGTCTCTGGAGGCTGTGCTGGCGACAATACAACAGGCGAAATCGCTGAATCTAGCTACCCTGTTTACCCTTCGCCACCCGACCCACGGCGGGAAATTTACCGGCACAGAAGCCGATCGCGTCAATATCAATCAGCAGGCTTTGCAAGCCGGCGCAGATATCATTGACCTGGAATGGGGAACTGAAGCCGCGACAGAAATGCTAAAACACAATTCGCCTCTCATACTCAGCTATCACGACTTCAACGGTATGCCCACTGAAGTTGAATTGGCAGAACTCACCAGCGCGATGGAAAGTGGCGGTCCAACCGCGATCAAGGTGGTGCCCACTGCAAGTTCACTTGGCGATTCTGTACGGATGCTGCAGTGGGTGGCGCAGGCCTCAGACAAGGTCATACGAATTGGATTTGCAATGGGACCAAACGGCGCATGCAGCCGAATATTGACTATTGCCCATGGCGCACCAATCACCTACGCAAGCTTCGGTGAAGCAGTCGCACCGGGACAAGTCGCTATAGAAGCACTGATCAATAACTACCGGGCCATGTCACTCAATGAAAACACCACTCTTGTAGCAGTAACAGGTGATGAAGGTGTAGCTGCGACTGAGGTAGAAGCCATCAATAAACAACTGCCGGTTTCCAACCAGGTTGCGATTGAATTTTCCTCGACACAAAAAGACGAGCTGCAGACACATAGAGAAGCACTTCGCATAACAGCCACAAGAACGGTTTAATACCGCCTTTGCCCGGCGCATAAGTCTTAGTGCTGTGTTAACCGTAGATACTTTTAAACAATTCTATGCAACTGCGAAATCCCTCTTCAAAATCACCATTGCCATGATGGTAGACACTCTCAAATGAAATTACACCATCGTAGGCATCTGCGCGTAATGCCTCTGCCATGGGTTGAAAGAGATCAGCCAGTTGTCCCTCCCCCATCTTTTTAACCTCAAGTGTTGCCCGTGGTGTATCCACCAGTACATCTTTTATATGCACATGGCCGAGATAGCCACCCTTCACTTCATTATAACCGTCCGGGTACGCAAGCTCATGACACCAGCAGTTGTTCGCGGGATCCCACAACACTTTGAGTGTCTCTTTTGCATTGAGGTCATCAATGAGTTTGCGCGCGGTATAGTTTGAGTTAACCATCGTACCGTTGCCGGTCTCAACCACCAGTGTCAGACCTTCGGCCTTAGCAAGTTCTACCGCCGGTGCAATCAGTGGTGGCAGGGTATCCCACGCACCATGTGCCACATTCCATTTTTCCGCACCGTTTTTACCCCACAAAATTTGTTCTTTTTTATTACTCATAATACGCACCAGAGGTGACCCCACCTCATGGGCCATTTCGATAACCCGCTTTAATGCATCCATGTGTTTTGTGTGCAACCCGTCCCCGGGCCGGTTGGCGGTGGTCATCCCTGCAAAGATGTGGCGGGACAGACAAGATACCGGTTTTCCATGCGCCTGCAGCAAGTTGTTTATTTGTGCGATTTCCTGTTTGGTGTGATCGCCAACCTCTTTTTCCCCTACAAATTGGAGCTCCGCGTATTCAAGATCAAATTCATCCATCACCTTCAGGGCATGAGCAAGATCACGGCTTATTCCATCGCAGATGACACCTAATTTCATAAGATTTTCCGTCTATATTTTTGGGATTTGTATTGTTTAATAGCTGACGGGGCAGCCACTGCGGCTCCTGATCCCCACTGGCATTTCAAACACAGATCGACTGAGTCAGACTAATTTACTAAAAATCACCTTGTTAACCATGCTGTTGGCTATAATTTTTTAATTTGTAATTGCAATCAGCAAACATCACATCACCCATATCATCAGCATTTGGTAGACTTTTGCAGTTCATGCATTCAGTTACAATAGTCCAGCAGCAGTCAACATAAAAGGCACAGGATCATGAGTATCGACGTCCCCTCAGCACACTTCTATCTCGGCACAGAAGAAAAAGGCGACTCGCCGCTATTCTACAAGGCCGCTGATCTAACCACCCACGGTGTGATTGTGGGCATGACCGGCTCCGGCAAGACCGGTCTGGGTATCGTCATGCTTGAAGAGACTTTGTCAGCCGGCATCCCCGCTCTGATCATTGATCCCAAGGGCGATATGGGCAATCTCATGCTCACATTTCCGCAATTGCTGCCAACCGATTTTATGCCGTGGATCAGTGATTCAGAAGCCAATGGTGACCCGGCTCAGGCCGCGGTAGAAAAAGCAGAGCTCTGGAAATCAGGTCTGAAACGCTCCGGTATTGAACCTGAGAGAATCTCACAACTGCGTGACAAGGTAGATTTCACAATATACACACCGGGATCGTCGTCCGGTATTCCACTTAATATTATTGGCAACCTCGACGCACCGGGCGAAGATTCAGACGAAGAGAGCATGCAGGACGAGATCGAAGGCTTTGCCTCGGCCCTGCTTGGTCTGGTCGGCATTGAAGCTGATCCACTGGGTAGCCGTGAACACATCTTACTGTCCAATATCATTCACTGGCACTGGTCACGTGGTAAAAGTCTTGATCTGGGTGCATTGATCGGACTGGTACAACAGCCCCCTATGCGCAAGCTTGGCGTCATCGACTTAGACACTTTCTTTCCTCCGTCTGACCGGGTCAAGCTTGCTATGAAACTCAACGGGCTCGCTGCATCTCCTTCGTTTGCGAGCTGGACCGAGGGGCAAACCCTCGATATCCAGAAAATGCTCTATGGGGATAACGGCAAGGCACAGGCCGCTATCGTTTCACTGGCACACCTAAGCGAAGAAGAACGCCAGTTTGTCGTTACCCTGCTGTTATCAAAAATGGTTACCTGGATGCGTGCACAGCCGGGCACCACAGACTTGCGCGCGCTGATCTATATGGACGAAGTGTTCGGCTATGTCCCACCCACCAGCGCCCCGCCCAGTAAAAAACCAATCCTCACTATCCTCAAACAGGCCCGTGCCTTTGGTGTCGGCATGGTGTTGTCAACGCAAAACCCGGTCGATATCGACTACAAGGCATTGTCTAACGCCGGCACCTGGATGATCGGACGCCTGCAAACCGAACGCGATAAAGACCGATTACTTGACGGCATGGGAGCATCAGACGGCTCAGTCGATGTGGCAGCGCTGGGTAAAACCATCTCGACACTGGACAAGCGACAGTTTGTATTGCATTCAACACGCTCTGCCACACCGAAAGTATTCGGGACACGCTGGGCAATGTCCTACCTGCCCGGCCCGCTGACACGCAAGCAGATCAGCACACTGACCAGTGATGAACAACGTCAGTCTGCCATTGCCGTAAGTGCTGACAGCAGCAGCGCCTCACCAGAATCAACTGCCGCGTTGGCCGACAACGAAAGTGCTGTGCTGCCACAAATCGCAGACACCATTGATGTGCGCTACCTCGATCCCGGTGTGGACTACGCAGAAGAACTGGGCGCATCTGCCAGTGGCAAAAAGCTTCAGGCTGGTCTGGCGGTACGCGTAGAACTGCTATTCGACGATACCAAAGCAAAACTTCGGCACGAAGCCGAATGGGAAGCCATCATCACACCACTGGATGGTCCGCTTGACCCGGACGATGCCGTTGTTGTCGACTACGATGATCGTGATCTGGTTAAAAAAGCACCCGATGGCGCGGTGTATGTATTGCCTGATGCAAAAATCAAAAATAAAACCTATTTCACCTCGGCGCAAAAGGCGATCAAGGACCACATATATCGCAACAACGAGCTGGAGCTATTATTTAACCCGTCACTAAAACTGTATTCACGTGTCGGGGAGACCCGCGATGACTTCGAAGCACGCTGCAAGCAGGAAGCAGACAACGCTGTAGACAAAGAAGCCGATAAACTTCGAGTGGTACTGGTCAAAAAACTTGATCGTCTAAACGCCTCAATCCAAAAAGCCGAAGATCGCATTCGCGAAGCACAATTTGATGCACAAAGTCGTAAAACTGATCAACGCACTTCACAGGCAATCGATATCGCAGGCGGTCTGCTTGGTGGTCTGTTAGGCGGGCGCAGAAACACACGATCAATGCTCGGCGGTATCCGTCGCAGCACCAGCAAGGGGCGCATGGTAAAAAAGTCTGAAGAACGCTTGAAGACTGCAGAGAACCGCTACAACGAACTACTTGAAGATCGCGAGGAACTCACCAACGAAGTCAGGGAAGATCTATACGAAATACAGGACGAGTGGGAGCAGAAAGCGGGTGACATTGAAACAGCGATTGTCGGTCTTGAGAAAACTGATATTGCCATTGATGATGTGGCGCTGATCTGGATACCGGTTGATTGACCGCTAACTTATCTGAGCGTTAGACGTTTTCAGTGCAAATAACCAATTCAACGGTGGCATTTGTTGCATAGCTGCCGGGACCCTACTATTGTCTTAAGCAGCATCAAACCATGGTCAGTTAAATACAGCGATAAACTTCTTTGAGGAATCCCTATGGATCTGACTCTTGTACCATTCGGATACGAGACATCCCGGGCCCAATTAGTTGACGTACAACAAGTACCCTCCGGCAAACGGTGCGGCTGCATATGCCCTTCATGTCGAGCGCCGTTAATCGCACGCAAGGGAAATAAAAACGTTTGGCACTTTGCTCATGACAGCAAAGGTGAGTTGCAAAACAAACTGAAGAAATGCAACTTTTCATTTTACGTATCTGCGCGAATGATGGCCCGGCAACTGATCGGGAATCGTCTATCAATTAATTTGCCCGGGTTCAAGATCGAACAGTCTGCAAGAAAGCCGTTCTATGGTGGCTACATCAACGTTGTCGAAGTGGTTACGGAGGCACGCACTGTTATTTTAGATGAGGTTTCCATCGATACCAAAGTGGGTGGTAACCATGTCGACTTATCAGGGCGTATCGATGGTTACTGTCTCGCTTTTGTATTCACACACCCGGGCAGAAACGAATTCAGTCACCTTGCAAATTTGAAAGAAGAGAAGACCGGTGTTTTGGCAATTTCTCTTAAGGGACTAAGGGAAAAATTTCATGGCAACAAAGAATCCAGGAGGCCGTACAGCGAAATCCTCTCAGATTTTATATCTACAGACACGCTCTCAAAGGAATGGCTTTACCACCCAAGGTTTCGGGAAACGCAGCGACAGGTCGAATTACTACTGGAAGAAAAAATAGCTGAAGCAATTGCATCTTTTAAACCACCACAGAGACAACAAATACCCCAAAGACCCCAAAGACCCCAAAGACCCCAAAGACCTCAGAGACCTCAGAGACCTCAGAGACCTCAGAGACAGAAAAAGCCTATGCGATTCAAATGCCGTATGTGCAATTCAAGCTGGACGGAAAATAGCTCGGGCCATGAGAGTTGCAACAATTGTGGAGCGTCACCCTTGTTAGTCGCGAGAGTTGAAATTCAGGACAATTAGCAAAATACTACTCAAAACCTGGATTAAAGCCTGGTTCTCGTGGTCGTTTTTATAAATCTGTTTGAAGGTGCCGGCGATCCGCGCAATGGGTCAAGTACGGGCAATTGTACGATCGCCAGAATACATTCATGTATTTTTCAGTGTGACCCTGTGGCATCGCGCCACCGGACAGGCTATTGTTGATTAAGCCGACAACGTCTGACCGCAACACCATCAAGGCAGATCATGGGCACCACTGAAGCCAGTTAATCGATAATCATTCCTTGCGCCACCACCAATACGAAACAGCTGTCCAATGCGAGTTAACCAGTTGCAGGGTCAGAGAGAGACTAATGACCATGCCAAAATTTCCGACGAACTGGTTTAACAATGCCTACATCGTGCTTATTATCGCCCCACTCTTCTGGGGTGGCAATGCGGTAGCAGGAAAACTCGCCACGCTTGACTGGCAGCCATTTACCATCACCTGTTTTCGCTGGTTTTTAACCATGGTGATACTGGCACCCTTTGCCCTGCCGCACATAAAGCGCGGGGTAAATGTACACCGAAAATCGTGGATGACTCTGTTTCTTCTTGGCGCGGTCGGTATGGCGATGTTTAATCTCCTTATGTACCTCTCGCTGAATTACACCACGGCAGTGAACGTCAGCATCGAGCAGGCCGCAATGCCGGCGATGATCATGCTGGCCAACTTCATTTTTCTGTCGCAGCGAGTATCTGTACTGCAGATCGTCGGTCTGCTGGCCTGCGTGCTCGGTGTATTGATTACCGCCACCGAGGGGCAGCCCTGGACTTTCATTGAACAGGGATTGAATCGCGGCGATGCCATCATGTTGCTCGCCTGTGTGTTCTATGCAGGCTACACATTCGGGTTGCGCTGGAAACCAACGATCCACTGGTTGTTATTTATCTGGATGATTGCCTTGGGTGCAACCACAATGAGCCTGCCATTTATGCTGTGGGAGCTGTCACAACAGGCATTTGAGATGCCATCGATCAGAGGCTGGCTGGTGATGTTCTATGTTGTGGTTTTCCCGACAGTGGTCAGTCAGATAAGCTATGCGCGGGGCGTTGAACTTATCGGCGGAAACCGTGCCGGTCTGTTTATTAATCTGGTGCCGATTTTCGGATCTCTGCTTGCTGTGCTGGTGCTCGGCGAGCAATTCCATTTATACCACGCCGCGGGATTAGTACTGGTCGTGGGAGGCATTATGTTTGCCGAGCGATTTTCGGTTAAGTAACGGTGCCGGCAGACACCGAAGTACTAATTCCGCTTAAACGAGTGATAACAGGAGCGCTAAGACAGATACGCCCTTAATAATCCCAACACTCAGTCCGTTGAAACACTTGCCCCACCCGCAGCGGCTCTGCGCTCTTCAATACGACGGGCATGGTAGCGTTGAAAGGTCTCTTCGCCTTCATTGCCTTTATCATAAATCCAGTTAAACAGATCCAGAAACGTGCCTTTTCCAAATGCCCCGGGCATCATACCTATGGCGGAATCCTTAACGCTTTTTTCAGCCGTGACTTTCTCCGGTAGAAAAATCCAGGTCGGGGTAAACATGATGCCCCATTTTTCGGCGGCTTTTTTCTCGGTGGTGACCTCGCCGTCCAGATCGATTACCTCTTCATCTCCGTAGAGATTGTACTGAACAACAACGAAGTGTTCTTTCAGGTAACTGACTACCTCCGGGTCTTCCAGCACGGTAGCGTGCATCTTTTCACAATACACGCAGCCAGCCTGTTCAAATAAAATAGCCAGGCGTTTTCCGGAGTTTTCTGCCTCTGATATGTCTTCGGCAATGTCTTTAAATGTCAGCTCAAACCAGTCTTGCTTGTGCAAGCCGTCGTCGCCTACAGTAGTCGGATAAATTTTCGGGCTCAATACTAACAGCGAAAGTGCAGCAATCTGAAGTAAACAGTTAACCCTCATAGCGACTCCTGTTATCAATCTGTGGCTGAAAACCTCATTCTAACCGCATTTCCGGCGAAGAGAAATTGCTACCGGTTTGCCGCTGTTGCGCTCCTGCAATTGCAGCAAGGTGGTGTATTCGCAGCTGTAACTGACTGTAGATGTTATCTGTGTTTTGCCGCTCAAACCGCAAGTAACGCTCAAACAAACCGGGTTCGTTGACAAGTAAATCATTGATCCCCGCCAGTGATTTAGCACTCAAATAGATGATCCAGTCATCCCGGGACATTTCGGTTTCCGAAAAAGCACTGAAATCGTCAATTTGTTGCTGCAGAGAGCCAGCCAGCGGGGAGTCATCGTTGATGCTTCCATATTCATCATGCAGATTAATTTCGAGATAGCTCTCTGAACTCAACTGCGTTACGCCGGTTGTGTTCTGCTGTAATTTATTATCATCATCCGGCGCTTCACTTACCGGGGTGATGTCACCGCCATCGTCGTTTTGCAAAATCGTGGTCCAGCTGACAACGTCAGATAAACTGTGTTTACCGATTGGTTCAGATCGATAGACCGCAAGCTGAGAGGCCAGGCCGTCACGGACCGGCGCAGAGTGTTGATCACCCGGCAACCATTCACAACTAAAACCCGCTGTCGATAGTTTGTCGCGATAGCTCTCGATTTTTTCGTCACAATAGTTCGACTGGAACCTGGCCCGCCAAAGAACGCCGGCTTGCTGACCCTGCTTTTGCTGACGGACTATACAAGGCAGGCTCATGCCCGGGCCTTCGTAAACCAGCTCTATCATCCTTGTGTAATTGCCGGTAACACACGAGAGGCGCTTTGCTACTGTCTCAGCACTGGCTACAGACACCGATGCAAGTGGAACTGCGGCGAGTATCACCAACCTTAGTGTGTTATCCCGTGCCAGCTGTTTAATCATTGAAATCGGGTTCATAGGAGCACTGTAAATCTGTGGACATTGAAGTACTAAGACAACTACCCGTTATTTACACACGGGCTAGCAGACTAACGCATAGGTAACAGTTTTATGCCAGGCAACTGCACGCTCAGTATAGAGAAACCAACTCCTCCTAACCAGACAACAGCAAGGTTACAAAACGTCTGTGTTGAGGTTTTACGTAACATTAAGAGGTTTCGATTACTCCGTTGTAACCAATACCAGCCAGACTGTTTTCGAGAATACTTAAACTAACAAGAATCAGGGTACTGATGCTGCTTTTGCCGTGAGGCACGATTACATTAAATATGGCAACCAGGTAATCGAACAAAGGATGGAGGCACATCAACGGGGTGTTGACTATATTACCTGGAGCATGCATGGCCGGAACTACGAAACGATGTCAACACCAACTGATAACGATAACGTCTACCGACCATGGCATTCCCTGGAAGACTCACAGACGCACATTTTATACCGAGCATTCTACACCTGCACAGGCCACCTTACACACGCAGCAAATCAACAATCCGCCGCACGAACTATCGCGATAAAAACAACCAGCCAGCAAAAGCGTAATCTACAGGTTTGGCAGACACGTCAGATTATCGCGCATGCAAACTCAAATCGGCGACAAAGGTTCCTGTTCAAACGACACGCCAGCCCACTCATGTACCATAAAATTTCGAATATTCGCGTGATCCTTACCACCGGGGTTGCCGAGCACATCGGTGCGATAATATTCACCAAATAACGCCAGCGTTGCAGCAGCATCAAGCTTATGGATTTTCGCAAAAGCCAGTATTTTACAGCTACCCTCGTTGGTCCCGGCCTCACTGGTGACATCCCCACAAGTGAAACTGCAAGGTGTGTAACGGTAACTGTCGTCAATGCAGGCCATCACTTCAGAGAAATCTATTTGATCGGGTGTGTTTTGTACTTTTTGTAGCAGCGCTGTCGGGTTCATATTTACTTGATTCTTCTGGTAGATAGATAGTTTGGCCTAAGTTTACCACGACGTACACTTAGCCTTTGCTCTGCTTTGATGTCTGTTTAGATGCTTGCTTTGAATTCCGCTCTTGCGTTCTGCTTAGACTTGCTGCCCCCTGTGTCAGGCTAGTTGTCCACCCTTAGAATATTATTAACAGGGGGTGTTAGAGGGTCAGTCATGAAGTATAGTTTAGAACGTAAGGAATCAGTACTGAGAAAGTTGTTGCCGCCAGATGCGATGTCAGTGGCTAAGGTGTCAGAACAGGAAGGGATCTCGCATGCAACACTATTTAACTGGCGTAATGCCGCACGCAACGAAGGTCAATTGATGCCAGACAGTGAGAAACCCGCAGATAAGTGGTCGTCGGAAGAAAAGTTTACGGTGGTGCTCGAAAGTGCGTCAATGAACGAAACACAACTTGCTGGGTACTGTCGCAAACGCGGGGTGTATCCTGGGCAGATCGCTCTATGGAAAGAGGCTTGTAAAGCAGCCAATGCTGTCCAGTCAAAAGCGCATCGCCGGGTCGGTCAAGCGGATGCACGGTCTGATCAGAAAAAAATCAAACAGCTTGAGAAGGAGCTGCAGCGAAAAGAAAAGGCGTTAGCGGAAACAGCAGCACTGTTAGTATTGCGAAAAAAGGCGAATGCGATTTGGGGATCGGGAGAGGACGAATGATCAGCACCCCGAATCGCGTGAAAGCTATTGAGCTGATCAATGAGGCAGTAAACAGTGGCGCCAGACGCTCCAAGGCCTGCGCAGAGCTTTGTATCTGCGACAGGACCTATCGTCGCTGGACACGTAATGAAGCGGCGCTGGTCGATGCCAGAACCACAACCCCACGAGAACCGCCACCAAACAAGTTACGCGAACAAGAAAGACAGGCAATATTAGACGTGTGTATTGAGCCAGAGTACGCCAACCTACCGCCAGGGCAAATTGTGCCTCGATTGGCCGACGACGGAATATATCTTGGCTCTGAATCCACGTATTATAGAGTGCTTCATGACGCTGAACTCCAGCATCACCGTGGTCGCTCAAAGACTCCACAGCCACGTAGTAAACCCACAAGTTACTGTGCTACCGCGCCTAATCAAGTATGGACATGGGATGTCAGTTACCTACCCTCACCGATACGCGGACACTACTACTACCTCTATCTGATAGTGGATATCTTTAGTCGGAAAATCACCGGCTGGGAGGTGCATGATTGCGAGCATGGGGATTATGCGGCAACGCTGGTTCACAAGGCGACTTTAAAGGAGGCTGTTGTTAAGCAGCAACTTGTTTTACATGCAGATAACGGCGCGATACAAAAAGGCAGCACACTGCGAGCAAAACTTGAGCATTTAGGTGTGAGCAGCTCCTTTAGCAGGCCACGGGTGAGTAACGATAATCCGTACTCTGAATCATTGTTTCGAACCTGTAAATACTGCCCGGCCTATCCACAGCAAGGCTTCGAATCACTCTTAGCAGCGCGTGAGTGGATGTCGACATTCGTCAACTGGTACAACAACGAACATCGTCATAGCGGCATTAAACATGTCACTCCGGCTCAGCGCCATGATGGTGTAGATCAAGCGATACTTGATAGGAGAAAGGAGCTGTACGAACAGGCGAAGTCGAAGAACCCGAACCGATGGAGTGGTGATACACGAAATTGGCAGCGTGTCGATGAGGTTTGGTTGAATCCAGAAAATGAATCTCACAAACCTACATGCGCTGAAAAAATGTCCGCGTAAATATTTTTTGGACAACTAGCTTGAAAACCACCGCCAATACCGGAAATAGAGCGTGTACTGGAGACATACGCATAACAAGGCCTTCCAGAGCGACAGCGCACGCGCTGTCCGTTTGTGTGCTGCTCGTTCCTCGCATTTTCGCACACAAACGGCCATCACATGCACTGCGCCTGAAGGCGGCGTTCAGGCTGTAGAAAAACTCTCCAAATACTACAAATAAAGAGCTGGCGGTTATAAAATAAGGAAAATTCGCCATAGGAGCGGCTG
>CAKZVB010000231.1 GCA_937922015.1 uncultured Granulosicoccaceae bacterium | reverse complement strand
GTGCTGAATTGCCGGCTGGACTCGAAACCGTTTTGCGTCCCGGGAAAGCTGGTGACTGCATGACTGTCTGTTCTCGTGAATTGATCTGCCGGACTAACATTAGAGGGCTGTACCAGATCATCTATGCCATCGTTATTAATATCACCCTGTGCCATGCCCCAAACGTTTCTTGCGGTTTGCGCCTCTATAATTACTCGATCAGTGTAGGAAAAGCTCAGGTCACCTCGATTGATAAAAGTATAAATACCGTGAGTGGTATTGCTTGCTGCACGTGTTCGGTCAAACTGACACAGCACATCGACTCTGCCATCATTATTAACGTCTATGCCTTTTGGATCTCTGCAATACTGGAACCAGGAGTGATATAAAACACCGCTCTGAAGCGTTCCATCACCTGCGTTAATGTACATTTTTCCTTTGACCATGACATCCGGATAGCCGTCTGAATTAAAATCGGCAATCAATGGCCTGTGATTGTAGTGCCATTCATCACCAACTGAAGTCACTGGCAAATAGGTTCCATCACCGTTGTTTAAAGACAGGAACACACTAGTATTACTCATCACTAAAATATCCAGGTTGCCGTCAAGATTAAAATCTTCGAGCAGCACACTGGAAAGTGAGGCACTGTCAGCGTTATTTACCGGTATATCCTGCACCTCGTAGTATTTGGTATTCTGGGCGTTAACCACACCGCCCAGCAAAAAACTAACGAGTACAGCGTTACGAATAACAGAAAGAACGAACATATCTAATTTCCAACTTACTTAGCGTCATGACACTATAAAGAATGGATTCGATATTGTCAAAGAGCAGGCAAGCCTGATTCGCCAAAATGCTACCAATAGCACACCGGCAGATCCAATCCTGCACCTGGCAGGATCGGCCTCTTGGGCAACAGGCACCAAACCTGCTGCTGTAAAGCCAACAGAACGGCCTCTGAACGAGTTAACAGAGATTAACAAAGTCGCGGGCATTAATAGCAGAGTAAGAATTTTATGTTGCCGCCTGAATTCCACACCCAGAGGCTGACCATGAGGCGACCGCAGAGTGACGACGTCAACGCTATTTTTAAATTCAGCTCGAATTCTGACGTCACCAAATGGTTGAACTGGCCGACTTCCTCAAATATTGAAAGTGTGTTGGCCAATCTGGCTCACTGGACAACTCGATGGGAGTGTGGCGAAGAATATTTCTGGGTGATCACCACCAGCGACGACAGCGTCGTAGTGGGTAGCATGACCAGCAGAATTCATGGGGATACCGCCGATGTGGGATTTCTCCTCGATTCAGATCAATGGAACCGTGGCATCGCAACCGAAGCCGTGATCGGGCTGCGAAAACAACTGGAGCATTTAGCTGGTATCGCGCGTATCGTTGCCGTTTGCGATACAGATAACGTGGCGTCTGCCAGGGTGATGCAGAGAGCCGGCCTGGCCTGCAAAGGAATTGCCGAGAGATATATCACCTGCCCGAATATCTCGACTACACCCCGCGATGCTTACATATATGCCTGTGAGTGTTGAAGCAGGTGTAACACAAATTTTTGAGATACTGTGGCTATCAGGCAGCTGGTTCAATAGGATATTTGCCAACGCTGAAGATGATCAGCGCCGGCAACAGAAATTAAACGTCAATATACCTCTGGAAACTGCCCTTTTATTGTGACCACTCGTCGCAGAATATCGTCCACATCGTTGCCCAGAAAATTCACATGCGCCATCTTGCGACCGGATCGAGCTTCTTCTTTTCCATACACATGCAGATGACTGTCTGATTCGCTACAAAGAATTTCCCAGCTAAACTTCTCATCAAGAACCAGATCACCAAGCACATTAAGCATCACTGCCGGTTGCTGCTGCGTGATTTTTGCCGCTTGCAAACCGCACAGCGTTCGCACTTGTTGATCGAACTGTGAATGATCAGTGGCATCAAGCGTATAGTGGCCGCTATTGTGCGGGCGCGGTGCAATTTCGTTAACCAGTAAGGTATCACCTGACACAAACATTTCGACGGCAAGTACACCAACATACTCAAGTGCGTTCGCAAGCTTGCAGGCAATGTTCTTTGCTGTATCTGAAACTGTTGCTGATACTCTGGCCGGCACTATACAAACATCCAATATGCCATTGCTGTGTTGATTTTCTACGACAGGAAAGACTTCAGTGTTACCGTGAATATCACGAGCCAGCACAACGGAGACTTCCAGATCAAATGGCACAAAGTCTTCCAGTAAACATTCTACCGAGCCGAATTCTTTAAACGCCTGACGGGCTTCGGCTGCGCTATTGCAGACTCTTTGCCCTTTACCGTCATACCCTAACTGAGTGGTCTTTATAACTGCTTTGCCACTCATCTGTGCAAAACCGTCATCGATATCGGCATCAGAGGTCAGTAAATAAAAATGGTTAGTCGGCACACTATTTTGTTTAAAGAAGTTTTTTTCACGAATACGACTTTGGGCGATTTCTACTGCCGCCGGTGGCGGCGATACCCGGGTGTGCTGCTGCAGATATCGCAGGCTGTGCGCCGGTACGTTTTCAAATTCAGTGGTGACGGCATCGCAGCTGCCGGCGAGCTCTTCAAGGCCTTTTGGATCATCATACGAATAACACAGGTGTCGCGTGGCAACTTCGGCTGCCGGCCCGCGGACTGCCGGGTCAAGCACCGTTACCCGGTAACCCATCTGCGTTGCAGCATGTGCAAACATACGGCCCAACTGGCCACCGCCCAAAACACCCAGCATTGCTCCGGGCAATAACGCCTGACTGTGTGCTTTCATCAAACCGGTAACTCCGCACTCAGTGCTTTGTCTCTTTGAACTTGTCTGAAATCATGCAGTTTTTCAGCAAGCGCCGCATCACCATTGGCCAGCATGGCAATCGCAAACAACGCGGCGTTAGCGGCACCCGCGTCACCAATAGCGAAGGTAGCGACTGGCACGCCACGCGGCATTTGAACAATTGACAGGAGAGAATCATTACCACTCAGGTGACGTGAGGGTACCGGCACGCCAAGCACAGGCACAATGGTTTTCGCCGCCAGCATACCCGGCAGGTGCGCCGCCCCGCCAGCGCCGGCAATAATAGCCTTCATGCCGCGCTGTTTGGCTTCTTCGGCGTAGGTGTACAACAAGTCCGGGGTACGGTGGGCTGAAACAACCCGGCATTCGTGCTCTACACCAAAGGACAGCAGTACTTCATGGGCATTTTTCATCACACCCCAGTCACTGTCACTGCCCATCACTACACCCACTAAAGGATTCTGCATCTGTCCTTGCCATTGGTTAAAATAGCTAATGGTGACGAAAATCACCGCCCAACGCCACCGCTATCTTCGGAAATTACTGGAATTCACGTGCCCATATCAACTGAACTATCGTCTGTCACAAGCACATCAATCAACTCGCTTCCACTGATTCATCGCGGCAAAGTCAGAGACATATACGCTGTTGGCGAAGACCACTTGTTACTGATCGCTACTGATCGTTTATCTGCATTCGATGTGGTACTGCCTGAACCGTTACCGGGAAAGGGTATTCTGCTGACTAAAATTTCGGCTTTCTGGTTTGAGCTGATGAGTGATCTGGTGCCCAACCACCTCAGCAATGAGCTAACCCTTGAAGAAATACTCACCGACCCGGCGGAACTGGCACAAGCCAAAGACCGCTGCATGGTGGTCAAAAGACTGGATGGATTCCCGATAGAGGCGGTTGTTCGGGGTTACTTAATAGGTTCTGGCTGGAACGATTACCAACAAACTGGTGCGGTGTGCGGCATTACACTCCCGGCTGACTTACAGCTTGCGCAACAACTGCCGGAACCTTTTTTTACACCGGCGAGCAAAGCCGCTGTGGGTGACCATGACGAGAATATTTCGTTTCAACAAGTGGTGGAATCGATCGGGCAAGAGCACGCAGACCAGATAAAAGAAATCAGCCTGGCGATCTACCAGCGCGCCGCAATTCACGCCCGTGACAAAGGTATTATCGTTGCCGATACCAAGTTTGAATTCGGGTTGAATAAAGCCGGTGATGTCACGCTGATGGATGAGGTACTGACACCCGACAGTTCACGCTTCTGGGAGGCATCGAGCTGGCAGCCGGGAAGCAACCCGCAAAGCTATGACAAACAATTTGTACGGGACTACCTTGAAACTCTTGACTGGGATAAAACCGCTCCCGGACCAAAGCTTCCGGAAGCGATAAAAGATAAGACGCTGCAACGTTATCAGCAGGCCTTTGATACACTAACCAAAGGCTGATACTGCGATTCGACAGACCCAAAAGATCAGGTTTTAGATGCCTGATAAATCGCGTCAATCGCTGTATCGAGGTGGCTGTTAAATTCACTGTCTGACATCTGCGCTGTCAGCCCTTCAGCCAGGGCACGTGAGAAACTGGCCACCATTCTGGGGTTTTGCGCCAATCGACGATTCGCTTCATCTCGCGGATAACCACCAGACAATGCCACCACTTTGACCATGTTTTTGTGATCGATGCAATCTTTATAGAAGCCCGCCGTTTCCGGCAGAGTAAGCTTGAACATCACCTGTTGATCGGCACTAAGCTCATCGAGACCTGCGATTAAATGCGCCTTCAACATGTCTTCGGCCTGCTGCTTGTCAGGGCAATTAATGTTTACCTCAGGCTCCAGAATCGGCATTAGACCCTTGGCTAAAATTTGCTTACCGACTTCGAACTGCTGCTGCACAATTTGCTTCACACCAGCATCGTTTGCCTGATTAATCACCGAGCGCATCTTGGTGCCGAACACGCCTTTTTCGCTTGCTCTATCAAGCAGAGAGTCCAATTCAGGCATCGGCTTCATTAGCTGCACGCCATCGGACTCATCTTCAAGCCCTTTATCAACTTTCAGAAACGGCACAACATTTTTTTCCGACCACAAATACCTGGCGGAACCCTGGCCACCAATGTCTCTGTCCATTGTTCCTTCAAACAATATGGCACCGATTACCCGAGCGCCGGTGAATGAATCGGCAGTCACAATTCGAGTCCGCATTTCATGGACCCTGTCGAACATTTCTTCTTCGTTGTTCCATTTATCTTCTGTGACACCATACTGTCCCAGTGCCTTTGGCGTGCTGCCACCACTCTGGTCCAATGCCGCGATAAATCCTGATTCGTTCCGAATCTTGTCTAGTTGTTGCTCAAAATTACTCATAAGTTCCCCTGCAGTAGCGCTAACGGTCCTGCCCGTTAACTAAAACGCACAATCCTGCTTTACAGAGTGTGAAGCAAGTTAAATTGTGTTTATCCGGGGGGAATAATCAAGATAGGGGCCAAAACGAGCAACTAAACAGACGGCTGCTGCGCACAACCGCCCAATATTGAGCTACTCGGATAGATCGCCTTCTACCCAATCCCCGACGCGGACAACTTTCATGGAATTAGTGCCGCTGGCGACACCAAACATATCGCCTTTTGTGATAATGATCAGGTCACCTTCTCCGACTTTTTCCTGCTCAACGAGTTTTTCAACTACCGCGCGATTGGCTTCGTAGGAAGACTCAAGCTGAGATTCGAAAGGCACCGGATACACACCGCGATACAGCGTCACACGGGTTTGCGTATCCGCGTTCATTGTAACGGCGTAAATCGGGATGCTCGAGCTAATCCGCGACATCCATAAGGCGGTGGATCCTGTCTCAGTAAGCGCGCCGATCGCTTTCACATCCAGGTGATTGGCGGTGTACATTGCCGCCATGGCAATGGATTCGTCAATTTTATCAAAATGCGAATGCAACCGATGCTCAGACTCCATCACCTTGCGCTGTTTTTCTGCCTCTTCACAAATCCGGCCCATAGCGGTAACTGCCCGATCAGGAAATGCACCCACTGCGGTTTCTGCTGACAGCATCACCGCGTCCGTACCATCCAGCACTGCGTTGGCGACGTCAAATACTTCAGCGCGGGTGGGAATCGGGCTGCTGACCATGGATTCCATCATTTGTGTGGCGGTAATCACCACTTTATTGGCTGATCTTGCCTTGCTGATCAGATCTTTTTGAACAGCGGGTAACTGCGGATCACCAATTTCCACACCCAGATCACCTCGGGCAACCATAATTACATCAGTGGCCTCAAGAATCTCATCAATTGCTTCAACGGCTTCTGCGCGTTCTATTTTTGCAACGATACCGGCATTGCTGCCCGCGTCGTTTAACAACTTTCGCGCGTGATCTATATCTGCAGCATCGCGTGGGAAGGATACCCCCAGATAGTCAATTTTCAGCTCTACGGCCAACTTTAAATCTTCACGATCTTTTTCAGTGATAGCTGGCGCTGATAATCCGCCACCGCGCAGATTGATACCCTTACGGTTGGACAATTTTCCACCGACAATAACTTTAGTGTGAATTTTTTTACCGTCTATCTCTGTGACCTCAAGTATCACCCGGCCATCATCAAGCACCAGAACACTGCCTATGCTCAGATCGTCTGGCAGCTCTTTATAAACACAGCCAACTGTCTCTTTGGTACCGGCATTTTTATCAAGACCAATGTCAAGCGTGAATTTCTGCCCTTTGTCCAGCTCTACTGAGTCGTTGGCAAAGTTGGCAACACGGATTTTCGGACCTTGTAAATCACCGAGAATTCCAACCACCACACCCAGGTCAGCTGCTGTCTGACGGACCATAGCGACACTGTTTCTATGATCATCAGCACTACCATGCGAAAAATTTATACGCACTACGTTGACCCCTGCACCGAGCAACTCACGCATGGCGCTTGCGCTGGCGGTAGCGGGCCCCAGAGTGGCAACAATTTTAGTTCTGCGCATAATACTTAACTATTCCAATTATTCTCAGTGAACCTGCCATTGTAGCTTGTTTTTCAAGTCACCGTTAAAATCAAAATACCCCTTCAGCGGACTCATGCGAAACAGGCCGCTTGATCGGGCGGGAATGTGCAGCAATATTCTTGTCTGATGGTAAACAGACACAGTGCCATTTAAAACAAAGACATCTGAATCAGTATTGGAACCAGGCACATAGACGCTTCGTTAATTGTCATCGGTCGCCCGGAGACTAGAACGACTAGTCCTTACTTCTGCGCTGCAGAATCTCTACCGCAGGCAGAGTCTTGCCTTCAAGGAATTCCAAAAAAGCACCGCCGCCAGTTGAGATATAACTGATTCTCTCTGTCAGCCCGAATTGGTCAACCGCAGCGAGCGTGTCGCCACCACCGGCAATTGAAAACGCGTTTGATGCTGCAATTGCTTCACCGACGACTCTGGTACCTTGCGCAAACTGTGGAAATTCAAACACACCAACAGGCCCGTTCCAGACAATGGTGCCGGCATTTTTTAATATTTCGGCGTATTGCGCAGCAGTTTCAGGGCCTACATCAAAAATCATCTCGCTATCTTCGACCTGCGCGACCGGCCTGGTGGTCGCAGATGTCGACTCTGAAAACTCAGCACCGCACACCACATCAACTGGAACCGGTATATCGCCACCCTTGGCTTGCGCTGCTGCACGCAATCGTTTTGACTCTTCTATGAGGTCATCTTCGTACAATGATTTACCCACAGCATGACCTTCAGCGGCAATAAAGGTATTCGCGATACCACCACCGACAATAAGCTGATCAACTATTCCTGATAGTGATTCGAGTACCGTCAGTTTGGTTGAAACTTTAGAGCCGCCCACCACAGCAACCATTGGGCGCGCCGGATTATCCAACGCCTTGCCCAGTGCCTCGAGCTCACCCGATAACAACGGACCTGCACAGGCGATCGGTGCATGTTCAGCAACACCATGCGTGGAGGCCTGTGCACGATGCGCGGTACCAAAGGCATCCATCACAAATACATCACAAAGTGATGCATACTTTTTTGCAAGCCCCGCATCATCAGCTTTTTCACCTTTGTTAAACCTTACGTTCTCAAGTAACGCGACAGTGCCAGCCGCAAGCGCTGGTGGATGATCAAGATAATCAGCAATCAGTTGCACTGGCTGCCCCAGCAACTTACCCAGGTGTGCAGCAACTGGCGCCAGTGAATATTGCGCTTCAGACTCACCTTCAGTTGGCCGGCCGAGATGCGACATCACCATTACGGCTGCACCTTTATCAAGCGCCAGTTTAATGGTTGGCAGTGACGCAACAATTCTGAGATCCGATGCAACAGCACCCTCTTTAATCGGTACGTTCAGATCCGCACGTATCAGCACCTTTTTACCGGCTATTTCCAGGGTATCAAGAGTTTTCATAAGCACACTATATAATCTATTAAAATCTGGTTTTTTAAACAAACACGCCGGGTAAACCCGGCGTTTTGTCACTATCTGGTCAGTTAAAAAACTGTGTTCACTTAGCGTTCATCAGTGCCACTGTGGTATCCAGCATTCTGTTAGAAAAACCCCACTCATTGTCATACCAGGAGCAACACTTAACCAGAGTGCCTCCGCTAACCCGCGTCATTCCCGCATCAAAGTTAGAGGTTGTGCTGGTGTGGTTAAAATCTACCGACACCAAGGGTTCTTCTGTGTAGCCCAGTATCTTGCCATCTGCAGCAGTTTTCATGATGTTATTGACTTCATCGACGCTTGTTTCACGGGCGGCAATGAAAGAAAGATCAACCAGCGATACATTTATGGTGGGAACACGAACTGAAAAACCATCCAGCTTGCCGTTTAGTTCAGGTAATACCAGGCCAACCGCTTTTGCAGCACCGGTGCTGGTTGGAATCATAGACATTGTTGCAGAGCGTGCGCGGCGCAGATCAGAGTGATACACATCAGTGAGCACCTGATCATTAGTATAAGCATGTACTGTGGTCATCAGACCACTGACCAAACCAATTTGCTCATGCAAAGGTTTAACCATTGGCGCCAGACAGTTAGTGGTACAACTGGCATTTGAAATTACGGTGTCAGATGATTTTAATACACCTTCGTTTACACCATAGACAATCGTCGCATCTACATCAGCACCACCCGGTGCTGAGATAATTACCTTTTTAGCGCCGCCGGCTATGTGCGCACTGGCTTTTTCTTTTGACGCGAAGAAACCGGTACATTCAAGCACTACATCAACACCCAGCTCACCCCATGGGAGTTTGGCCGGATCACGTTCAGCGAAGACTTTGATTCGATCACCATTGACAATCATGTCATCGCCGTCGACGATTACTTCACCGGGAAATCGACCGTGAGCAGTATCGTATTTAGTCAGGTGGGCATTAGTTTCTGTGTTACCGAGATCATTGATCGCAACGACATCAAACTCTTTATTACGACCAGCTTCAAACAGGGCTCGCAGTATATTTCTGCCAATACGCCCGTAACCGTTTATCGCTATCTTGATAGCCATCTATATAGTGCTCCGATATATACTATTTTAAATAATAAGATTTTTTCAAAGGATCTTTTTGACGTTTGCTACGACATTCGCCACGTTGAATCCGAAATGCTCAAATACCTGATCCGCAGGACCGGATTCGCCAAAAGTATCAAGACAAATCATGGCGCTGCGAGTTCCTGCATATTTGTACCAGCCTCCGGAGACACCGGCTTCAATTATCACTCTGGCTGAAAGAGATTCTGGCAATACCGAATCGCGGTAGCTCTGCGGTTGCCGGTCAAAAACATCGGTCGATGGCATTGAAACCACCCTGCTGCTAATACCCTCAGCGGCCAATTGCCCGTGAGCTTCAACCGCCAGCCCCACTTCTGAGCCAGTAGCAATCAGAATAGCTTGCGGGTTATCACTATCAAGCAGAATATAGCCGCCTTTTTCAATATCTGAAATCTGCTGAGCTGTTCGAGGCTGATGCGCCAGCCCTTGCCGGCTGAACAACAAACTGGACGGACCATCTTTACGCTGCAACGCTGCCTTCCAGCTCACTGCAGACTCCACCGCATCACAGGCTCGCCACACATCCATATTTGGCATCAGCCGCAACGTTGCCGCCTGCTCAACCGGTTGATGGGTCGGGCCGTCTTCACCCAGACCAATCGAGTCATGAGTAAAAACATGAATTGCGGGGATTTTCATCAATGCCGCCATACGCAATGCATTGCGCGCGTATTCAGAAAACATAAGAAAGGTGGCACCATAAGGCTTAAAGCCGCCGTGCAGAACCATGCCGTTTATAATGGCTGCCATACCGAATTCACGCACACCAAAGTAGACATAGTTCCCTTCGGGGGTGGTTTTAATGTCTTTACTGCCCGACCAGATCGTTAAATTAGAGCCTGCCAGATCAGCGGAGCCACCGATAAGTTCCGGCAGTTTCGGGCCAAATGCGTTCAATGTATTCTGCGATGCCTTGCGCGAGGCAAGCTTTTCGCCCGCCGCTGCAAGCTCTTCTATGTAGCTATCTGCTGCGGCTGCAAAATCTGCCGGCAACTCGCCGGCCATTCGCCGTTCAAACTCGGCACATTCTGCAGGATATTTTTCACGATAAGCGTCAAGTCTGCCCGACCAGTCATCTTCAGCGGCAGCACCGGATTGTTTGGCATCCCAGCCTTCGTAGACTTCACCTGGAATCTCGAAAGGCGGGTGGTTCCATCCCAGCTGTGTGCGGGCCAGCGTTATCTCATCATCACCCAGAGGTGCACCATGAGAAGATTCCTTACCACCTTTATTCGGCGATCCGTAGCCGATTACTGTCTGACAACATATAAGGGTAGGTTTGGCAGTTTCCGCCTGCGCAGCTTCAATTGCCGCTTTAATCGCGGCGCGATCATGACCATCGACAACGGGGATAACATGCCAGCCGTAGGCCTCGAAACGTTTCGGTGTGTCGTCGGCAAACCAGCCGGCAACGTCTCCATCGATGGAAATTCCATTGTCATCGTAGACCGCAATCAGCTTGCCCAACCCGAGGGTTCCGGCCAGTGAACAGGCTTCGTGAGAAATACCTTCCATCAGGCAGCCGTCACCAAGAAAGACATAGCTGTGATGATTCACCAGTTCAATGTCCGGCTTATTGAACTGTGCAGCTAAAGTGCGCTCGGCAATCGCCATTCCGACAGCATTTGCAATACCCTGTCCGAGCGGTCCGGTGGTGGTTTCTACCCCGGGTGCATAGCCGTACTCAGGGTGCCCCGGCGTTTTTGAGTGCAATTGCCGGAAGTTTTTCAGTTCGGCTAACTCCAGATCATAGCCTGACAGGTGCAACAGAGAGTACAACAGCATGGAGCCATGGCCGTTTGACAGTACAAAACGATCTCGATCGGGCCATGAGGGGTTAGCTGGATTATGCCTGAGGAAATCATTCCACAGCGTTTCCGCGATATCTGCCATTCCCATCGGCGCGCCGGGGTGACCGGAATTAGCCTGCTGTACCGCGTCCATACTAAGCGCACGGATAGCGTTTGCCAGCGTTCGATGATCAGCCATTAGAAGTGTATATTCCTATAAAGAATTGAATTGCCGGGCTCTCAAAACACCTGTTATAAGATTTCAAATTTTGATGTTTTAAGGGAAGTAGCGAGACTGTTGGCATCCGAAGGTGATCGTTGCGCAAAGCGGCGTTTGTACCGTCTGATCGCCATTAGTAATGGCGCGAATAATAGCATTTGTGATGCAGCGCCGAAACCGCGAAGCGTGACGGTAAAGGGCAATCGGCCAAAAATCTGATAAGCAATTGAAATTCAAATAAAACCTTGAATATTTGCCAATCCCCCCTACTTTTCACATTCCAGCCTGAAAACCACCATTTGCCGTAGACATGAAACCTCGTTTTCGCTAAACTGGTGGTTTGGCTTTCAATAGGGTGTAAACGTTCGTGAATGCTAGATCCGTACGAAAAACATCAATGGACCAGAATCAGCAGTCTCGTCTCAAGCAACTGATCGCCAAGGGTAAGGAACAGGGCTACCTGACTTACGCCGAAGTAAACGATCACCTGCCAGACGGAATCGTGGATCCCGACCAGGTCGAAGAAATCATTGCGATGATTAACGACCTCGGCGTCAGCGTCCATGAGGCGGCACCCGATGCTGATACGCTTATCCTCTCTGATAACACTGCCGCACCTGACGAAGATGCAGCAGATGAAGCAGCGGCCGCGCTCGCCAACGTTGACGGCGAATTTGGCAGAACCACTGACCCGGTGCGCATGTACATGCGTGAGATGGGCACGGTTGAACTGCTGACGCGCGAAGGCGAAATTGAAATTGCCAAGCGCATCGAGGAAGGACTGGGCCAGGTTCAATCAGCTCTTTCTGCATTTCCCTCTACTGTGCAAAAGATTCTCGAACGATACGCTCGTGTTGCTGCTGAAGAAGCACGCATGAACGATCTGATCGTCGGCTTCATTGACCCCAACGCACCGGACGATATTCCAACGCCGGCACAGCAACAGGCCAACCGTGAAAAAGCCGCCGCCGAAGCAGAAGAAAACGGCGATGACGCAGAGGAAGAAGTTGTCGACACCGGCCCCGATCCCGAAGAGGTTCGCGAGCGCATGGTGGCACTCGAGAATGCGCACCGCAAAGCGATGACGGCTATTGCCAAGATCAAAAAAGGCAGCTCTACAGAGCTGGTTAAGGCTACCGCCAAAACCACTGAAATGATCATGGAACTGAAGATTTCGCCAAACTTCGTTGACGAACTGACACGCAATCTGCGCGACCGTGTCAACCGTATCCGCCAGCAGGAAAAATCAATCCGCGATATCTGCGTGCGCTATTGCGATATGCCACGTAAAGAATTTATTGCCACTTTCCCCGGCAATGAAATCAATCCGGAATGGCTGCAAAATCACCTGAAAAGCGGCAAGCCCTACGCAACTAAAATGGCTGCTTACGAGGAAGACATTCAGCGCTATCAGCGCCGCATGAGTGTTATCGAAGAAGAAACATCGCTGACAGTTGGTCAAATCAAGGAAATCAGTCGTCGCATGTCTATTGGTGAGGCCAAAGCACGCCGCGCCAAGAAAGAAATGGTTGAAGCCAACCTCAGACTCGTTATTTCAATAGCCAAGAAATACACCAATCGCGGGCTGCAGTTCCTCGATCTTATCCAGGAAGGCAACATCGGTCTGATGAAAGCGGTGGATAAATTCGAATACCGTCGCGGCTACAAGTTTTCAACTTATGCCACCTGGTGGATACGCCAGGCAATAACGCGCTCTATCGCCGATCAGGCGCGCACCATTCGAATTCCGGTGCACATGATCGAGACCATCAACAAGCTCAATCGCATCTCGCGTCAAATGCTGCAGTCGATGGGACGCGAAGCAACACCCGAAGAACTGGCCGAAAAAATGGAGATGCCGGAAGATAAAATCCGCAAGGTGCTGAAGATCGCCAAAGAGCCGATCTCGATGGAAACCCCCATCGGTGACGATGAAGATTCGCATCTGGGAGACTTCATCGAAGATCAGAACATTCTGTCTCCGGTAGAATCAGCCACGTCAGGCGGCCTCGGTGAAACCACCCACGAAGTACTGGCAAGCCTTACACCACGCGAAGCTAAAGTGCTGCGTATGCGTTTTGGTATCGACATGAATACCGACCACACACTTGAAGAAGTCGGCAAGCAGTTTGACGTCACGCGTGAAAGAATCCGCCAGATAGAAGCCAAGGCACTGCGCAAGCTTCGTCACCCTACCCGCTCAGAGCAACTGCGAAGTTTTCTCGACGGCGAATAAGCACAACGATTTTCGTCGGCGCATGCAATTTGCGCCGACTATACAAAACCAGTGAAATAGCACCCTCGCTGCTACCATCCTGAATACGTGAAACTTAACGTCTTCTATATTTGTTCGCCTTCCCTGTACCAGTGCATAAGTTAGTTCCAGTGAATATTGTTACCACAATTGTCCGCACACTCAACTTCTCCAAAATCACAAGACGTGCCGTGAACTTATGATGTACAATACGACGCTTAAGTGGGCCTGTAGCTCAGTTGGTTAGAGCAGTGGACTCATCAAAATGGTGCGTCACTATTGAAAGGTAGTGAATGAACGGGATGAATTCAGGGAAACCTTAACAGTCAGGCTGAAGGCAATCCTGAGCCAAGCCAAAGGTACACCTTTGGAAGGTGCAGAGACTACCTGAGAACTATAGTGTTCTTAATAACAGGCAAGAGCGTCCCGCACCCCACCAGCCGCAAACTCAATCGCAAGGTTTAACCAGCGCTGAGGGTGATGAGATAGTCCGCTCCGACAGAAATGTTCGGGCAAAGTGAATCCATTGGTCGTAGGTTCAAATCCTACCGGGCCCACCACTTCATATAACGCGATGGCAGATTGCGGCTTACGCCCGGACCATCTACAGTCCGTTTCGGGAACCCGAGATGTCCCCTCGGTTGGTCACCTCTAAGTTCGTCGCCCTGAGACGTCACCCTGAGACGTCACACGGGCCAACTGAAACCTACCCGCAAAATTTCAACTCCATTTCAATTACTTACAACTCCACGCCCGGGTCATTGTCTATCCTTGCAGTTACGCGATAAGCGGCAAATACGTTGGCCCGGAACGCTCAACTACAGGACAACGCACCGATCATTGTCAGCCAGGCATTATCCGGATTTGCCATATTTCCAGGAAACCATGGTTCCCGGCAGCAAAAGCCCCCTCCTGACGTTCACATTGCTCAGTGTTATACTTTTTAGAACATTTTTTGACTTAATCGGTATTGGGATCTGAGTTAGTGGCACATACTACTAAGCAGATCTGCAACTAAGCGTCTGATTTGCTTAGTACTAGAAGATCTTTTTGTGATTGATAACTTAAGAACATAACTGTCTATATTCTTCTTTATCTGGAGTTCGCCAAGGATGTGTATCTACAATTTCGAGCCTTTTATGCTCGACACCGCTAACGAAATAGTCACCATCGATAAAACCAGGATTCCACTGACCAAAAAGGAATTCAATCTCGCTTCTTACCTGTTTCACCACAACGGTAATATAGTGTCACGACAATCGATTCTCGAAAATGTATGGGGAATCACTGCAAGCCTGGACACAAGAACCATTGATGCACACGTCAGTCGCCTTCGCCAGAAACTGCAGCTATCTAAGACTGACTGGAAAATCACTTGTATTTACCGGGCAGGGTACTGTCTGTATCACGAGGCATCAGGCGTTAAATCAACCAGTAACACAGCTGGCTCAATGATCAATTCCAGTCAGGCCATCTAACACCGGTTGCACCCGACTACACAACTGACTGAACGCGACATCATCGCAGTGAAAGAGCCGGTGCCAGATTTTTAAGAGTCTCCAGGCTGTGTGCACTGGTGTATAAGTCCAGATGAGGCTCTACTGCAAGCATACACTGATCGATGGCCAGGACGGGTTCGGTGCCTTTATTTGTAGTATCTGCGGCAACATTACGACCTAACAGAGGGTTTACCCAAACCAGTTTCCGGCAACTCTCTTTTAGTGCCAACACCTGGCTTACCAGCTCATCCGGTTCGCTGCTGTCATAACCGTCGCTGAAAATAAGCACTATGGTGTTGCGGTTCACGCTGCTTGCATGATTGCTGTTAAAGTCTTCCAGTGACTCGGCGATTCGAGTACCGCCAAGCCAGCCGGACGAGAGATCTTTTAGCTTTTCTTCAAGTCTCGCAGTATTTTTATCTTTCAATTCGGGTCCAATCGGCACCAGATCTGTGTGAAAAGCATAGGCGTCAATATCGCTGAACGCCTGCAGCAAGCCTCGTGCAAAACGCAGAAACAGATAGCTGTAGATTTCCATTGACTGGCTTACATCCAGCAGCAGCATAAACCTCGGCGGTCTTTTACGTTTGCGTCTGTAATGCAGGATTAGCGGCCAGCCCCCGAATTTGCAACTGTCACGGGCGGTGCGCCTTGAATCCAGCCGGCCTGTTTTCCTGCTGGCTTGTGATCTGCGCCGACTACGCTTTTGTACGTTTCTGGCCAGCGTATCAACCATAAACTCTATGCGACGCATGTCTTTTGGATTGAAGACAAACCTGAAATCCCGCTGAGACATTACGCGGGCGTCGCTGGCACCTCCTGCTGTGATCTCTTGCAAGTCAGCGGAGTCTGTGACCGCTGCAGCGCGCAGTGCTTCGGATTCAGAAAAGTATGCCAGGCCTGCTGCGGTGCTTCCATCGACAGTAGCGGTTTTGCTGCTTGAAGCGCTACCCTCCTGCTCAACGATGGTGCCAAACCAGTAGCGATTAAAAAGGCTGTTGAATACATCCCAGTCTCTTTTTGAGTTGCACAAGACGGCTCGAAGAGCACTGCGCAGGGTCAGGTGTGATTCGATCAAAGGCGTACACACAACAACGTGCGTCAGGTGAATACCTGATGCGCTGATATCGAACCCGTTACCACGCAGGATTTGTATAAAACCGTTTAACCGCGCGCGGACATTCGCTGTGGGGTCTGTTTGCTGCAAAAAAGCATCGGCGTCAGTCACCTTTCCACCTGGCCCTGACTACCGGTATTTAATTTGCCGATAAAATCGCTGTCGGCGAGTTCAAGGTCGGCGCGGGTTTTTAACAAACACCCCAGCGTGGCCTCGATTTGAGGCAGTGAGTTTTTTAAATCGTGTGTTTGCAGTTGCATTAGAGCAGCTGCCCAGTCCAGTGTTTCTGCAACACCGGGTATTTTCTTCAAGTGTTCCCTGCGCAGGGTTTGAACAAAACTGACGATGGAAAGAGCGAGATCTCTATCGAGGCCGGGCAGTTGTGAATTTAAAATTTGTAGTTCTTTTTCGCGACTCGGATAATCCACAAAATGGAAAAGGCAGCGCCTGCGCAGTGCATCACTCAGATCTCTGGTGGCGTTTGAGGTCAGAATAACAGTGGGTTTGTGTGCCGCTTTGATAGTGCCTAGTTCCGGTATGGTAATTTGAAAATCAGCCAGTAGCTCAAGCAGAAAAGCTTCGAACTCATCATCGGCACGATCGATTTCATCAATCAGCAAAACAGCCGGGCTTGATGATGTGATTGCTTGCAACAGGGGCCGGGGCAGCAGGTACTCTTCGCTGAATATTTCAGCCTCCAGACTACGACTGTCAATATTGTCCCGTTCACGCACGCGCACCGACATCAACTGGCGCTGGTAATTCCATTCATACAGTGCAGTACTGGCATCAAGCCCTTCGTAACATTGTAGCCTGATCAGTTCACACCCCCTCATTTCGGCCAGCGCCTGAGCTACTGCGGTTTTCCCTACACCGGCGTCACCCTCCAGCAGCAGCGGGCGTTGCAGGCAATCACTCAGGTAAATTACAGTAGCCAGATCTGCATCGGCGATGTAACCAGCTTCAGCCAGCTTGCTTTTTAGCTGTTCGATCTCATGCATTAAGGTGTCATTTCCAGTTTCAGGTATTGCGAATAACAGAGACTTATTCTCAATAACATTTGTGTGTACTGTTATTCTGGAATTAGAATAAACAGTCATATACCAAATTACCACTACCCGGAGCGCATGATGGATAGCAAAAATCTGTTGGAATCGATATTGGCAGACGGCAAATCAATAGCTGAAAAAGGCCTGGATGCAGCTCAGGACAAACTGGGGGTGCCGGAAAAAGAAGGCGCAGAGCGCGATGCCATGCTCGATGGAATGCAAAAGGGCGTGCTGACTGCAGGAGCACTGGCGCTCTTGTTGGGTACAGGCGCGGGCAGGAGGTTAACGGGATCTGCGATCAAGCTTGGAAGTATTGCCGCTGTCGGGGGCCTGGCCTACAACGCCTACAATAAATGGCAGTCACAACTTCCTCAAAGCGGGGGTGGTGTAAAACGGGTAGAGCCCGCAACTCCACGATCAGAGCTGACAGATGATAAAACGCAACAGCGCAACATCGCTTTAGTCCGCGCGATGGTAGCTGCAGCGAAAGCCGATGGTCATGTTGATGAGGCAGAGAGACAAGCGATGCTTGAACAGGTTGATCAGCAGCAGTTCGATGCAGAAACTCTGGACTTTCTTAAGAAGCAAATTACTACCGATGTAACAGTGGCAGAGCTTGCAGCACTTTCAGATTCACCGGAGACCGCCAGCGAAATGTTTGTGGCCTGCTCTATGGTGATAGACAAACAAAACCCGCAGGAGAAAGCCTGGCTGGAGTCACTGTCTTCTGAATTGAAACTATCCGAAGAGCTGGTAGAAAGTCTTCAGGAAAAACTGGCGTAAACGACAGCAGGCTCTGCTTTGTGCTACGCGGTTATATCAAGGCTGTGACCCAGGTTTGGTAGTTTTTGCGGGTTTGAGCCTTGATACTCAAATTCTGTATGTGAATACCAAGTTAAACTCTATTAGGTCGAGACAGAAGGGGAAGACGGATACTTCGACTCATGGATATTTAAGTCCTAAAATAGAATTAAAAAAATGATTTTTAATAACCGCTTTTTTCGCAGCGCAGGTTTTTTGCTGATTGCGTCAGGTGTTTTTACCGCGGCGCTGTTGTACGCCTGTTCTCTTACATTAAACAATCAAAAGCAACACTTCGAAACTGAAGCCAGAAACACTGCGACAATTGTGCGCAGCGCAATGAATGTGGTTGACGGCGTCGCTACATCACTTCGGGCACTTCAGGGATCCAGGGCAGATACTTCACAATCGGATTCCTACGCCAAAACTGTGATCAGTAACTACTCTTTTGTGAGTGGGTTTGGCCGATTTGAAAAAATAACCAATGATCAGGCCGCGGGTTTCACCGCACAAGAAAACACAACTACCAGCACAACAGCAGAGGGAGAACTTTCCAGCCCGTTTTCAATTTGGTGGATTGACGACCAGGGCAATCGGGTAACCACCGGACTTAATACACGACTTGGCGCTACCCATGACGCTGCCAATCGCTATCCAGTAACACTATTTAAAAATCAGGCAAGTTTTCGCCAGGAAAAGACCAGCGACAATACAAATGAAGCCTCGATTGATCTTATAGGTTATGACTTCGGATCAATGGAGTCAGTGCGTACCGCACTGTTTAAGGCCATCGACTCGGGTAATACGGCGTTGGTTAAAGCACCAGACTTCTGGCCCAAAGATAATGCAGTACTGGCGATAAGAAGCAGTTACCAGGGCAACGATCTACCCGAAGTATTTAAAGACCGCCGCTATTTGATGAATGGAGGACACTGGCTGGAAATCGATGTAAATGGACTCATTGCTTTGGATGACTCCCTGGACACAATGGGATTAAAACTAAGTACCGTTGAAAACGTCTCTGAATTCTCCTTGTCCGATACAGCTAGTGAGGTACTTTATTACCGACCTGCCGAGGCATCAGGCTATATATTCTCCAAATGGTTTAGTAAAAACGAGTGGTTAAACACATTTTCGGTTGGTGACCAGATAATTACAATAACACTGACACGCGAGCGGGGATTAACCATCAGTTCGCTATTGTCCTCAATTGTCGGAACGGTGCTGTTTTTAACTTTACTCTCCACAATTGTATTTTTGAACAACATACGTCGTAAAGCGCAAAGGAAACAAAAACTACAAAGCGAACACCTCTATCAAGAGCAACATCGTGCTGCTGTTACTTTGTCCTCTATTGGTGATGCCGTATTGACAGTTGATGTGCAAAACAGCGTTCAATACAACAATAGTGCTGCTGCAAAACTGCTCAATGTAGATGAAGAGACTATCATTGGCAGACCGGTAAGCTCTGTAATCCGGCTGCTCGATCAAAATAGTAACCAGCTTGCTGCACCGAAAATAACTAATGATAACTACACAAGTGAAAATATAAGCAGCGATCAGAAACTAGTACGGCTGGACGGCACATCAATGGCAGTAAACCTTACGGTATCTCCGCTTCTCGGTATAGACGGCGATCGAAGCGGCAGCGTAATTGTGTTAAGAGATGTAAGCGCTGAAAAAGAATTGACCGAACAACTGGAACATCAGGTTAATCACGACTCTTTAACCGGTTTGGCTAACCGATATCAGTTTGAGAAGAGTCTTGAGCAGCTATTTGAAGTTACAAGCGCTGGCACACAGCACGCACTTTGTATCATTGATCTGGATCGTTTTAAGCAAATTAATGATACCTGCGGTCATGCTGCCGGCGATGAACTACTAAAGCAACTAGCCACAGCACTACAGGGAAAAATACGGGCAGAGGATTTACTGGCTCGATTAGGTGGAGATGAATTCGGCATCATTATATATAACTGCCTACAAGATGATGCGAATGCCATAGCGCACAGGGTTCACCGGTTTTTCAAAACATTTCACTTCGAATACGATAACCGGGTGTTTCCAGTACGCAGCAGCATAGGGCTGGTTCATTTTAGACCTGGAAATTTTAAGCTTGCTACCGTAGTCAGCGCGGCCGATGCCGCTTGTTATATCGCAAAAAAGAATGGTCGCAACGCTGTACATATTCACTCGGTGGAAGATTTTCAGGACGCAGATCTGGTCAACGAGGAGCTATGGATGCCGCGAATCCAGGAGGCACTCGATGAAGACAAATTTGCTTTATACGTTCAGCCGATAGTTGAGTCGGGTTCAAAAAATGCCCGTCCTGTTCGCCATCATGAGCTATTGATCAGAATGGTTGGAGCGGATCAAAGCCTGACTTACCCGGTAGAATTTTTAAAGCCCGCTGAGAGATATGAACTGATGACACAAATTGATCAGTGGGTGATAAAAGCCGCACTCGATACTATATCCCGTGTTCCCGGTTCAATGCGACAAGATCTATTTTCCATAAATTTGTCCGCCGCATCGGTAAAAGATGAAACATTGATCAACTTTATTAAACACACTCTCCACAGTTCCAAAGTAAATGCATCACAGTTGTGTTTTGAGATCGATGAAGATGTGGTACTCAATAACCTGGAATCTGCCAACACGCTGCTACGACAGCTGAGAAAAATCGGTTGCAGCGTTGCGCTGGACGATTTCGGCGCAGGTGTCAGTTCACTTTCGGCACTGAAGGAATTGCCGGTCAATTATTTAAAGATAGATGGGCAATTCACAAGCAATATCGCCAACTCTGCTGTCGATGAAAACATGGTTCGCTCTATTCATCGCTTTGCCAAGTCTATGGGAATGGCGACCATTGCAGAAAAAGTTGAAAGCCACGCCGCAATGACAATGCTTGAGTCAATCGGTATCGACTATATCCAGGGCTTTGTCATTGCCGAACCAGTGCCTTTTGATCTATACCTGCAGCCGGACCAGATTGCTGCCTAAGTACCTTCAAAAGGTCGCTGCGAACACTCGCGGCAATTCATCAACTCTGTAACCATTATTATTTTATGCTGTCAGGTGCTATTCGCCTGGCGATCCATTGATGGAAATGCAGTGTGTGCTGGTCCATCACCGGCGAAAATACGCCGCCCTGAAAAGCCGGTGACTGGCGCCCCTGCTGCATTCCTTCAACGGCGAAAATATCCTCCATAAAGACGGCCTGCCACGAATTCAATACAGATTCACGGTACGATTGATATTTATCGCTGGTAGCAATATCCCCCAAAAATAAAAGCTGCACCCGTTCCAGTGATTCAGTTTCGCTTATCGGTAGGATTGTCATTGTGTAAAAATGATCTGCCTGCAATCCGAGAAGCGAATTAGGATATAACACAGGGTATTCAGCAAATTTTTGCTGCTCATCAGGCCAGGTGCTGATGGTGCCGCTCGGTCCTGCGGGGCTGGTGTAGCTGCTGGAGCCCTGCCCTGAGAAATTCTCACCGGCGTCTATATCATAGTGCTCAGAAAGTGGTGAATAGCTGTTGAGCTCTGGATGCACCCAGGGCAGATGGTAGGCTTCAAGGAAATTTTCAATGGCCAGTTTCCAGTTACTCTTTACAACCAGTTCCAGCTTGCCGTGCGATGCAGCGGGTAGCAACTCTTGCAATGACTCAGCGGTAGCCCATTTACTCCATCGATTCATTAGAGGCGCGATATAGTCTTCAAATGATTCAGATTCTCCGGATAGATTGACGTATATATTGTCCATCCAGACAGCACTCCTGACCGGCTTTAGTCCGTTTACGGCTGGATCAAAGTCTTTGTGATCGTTTTGATCTGTACCACCAATCATAGGGGTGCCTTTCAGCTCGCCGTTGAAGTCATAGGTCCAGCTGTGGTATTTGCAGCGTATTAGCCCGGTGCCAAGCTTTGTGGCCTCGCTAACTAACCGCATGCCCCGATGGCTGCAAACATTGTGAAAGACCCTGAGCTCGTGTTGTTTATTCCTGGTCAGCAGCAGCGGGTAGCCCATCAGATCAATTGGCACGGCCCACCCTGCCGGTACGTCACTGCCGAAACCGATGCAAGTCCAGCTCGGCGCAAGAACCGAATCTCTGTCCAGCTCAAACGCCTGGCGATTCGTATAACAACTGTTGGGCAGACCATTGGCACTGGCTATTGGTAAATGAACTCTTTTCAGGAGTTGATCAACGGGGACAGATGGGTTCATACGCATGACTTCCTGACATATCCAGATATTGCATTGTCACTTTTAATCTGTCTTTGACAAAGCACTAATTGCGTAATTTACTAGTGTATTTGCGACGGAATTTGATCTGTTCAGCCAGAAGTTGCGCCAGCTCTGGCGGCTTTGTCATCGGCATTTCTAAGCTCTATAAGCTGAGCGACGATAGAAACCGCTATCTCTGCGGCGCTGCGACTGCCGATGTTCAAACCCACAGGTCCATGCAATCGCTGAACCTCGTGCTCTTCCACACCAATACCAACCAGCCTTTTCTTTCGTCTCTCGTTGTTTGCGCGTGAACCGAGTGCGCCCACATAGAATGCGTTGGACGGCAGTGCTTCGATCAACGCCGAATCATCCAGATTCGGATCATGGGTCAGGGCAAGTACCACGCTGTGATGATCTGTAGCAAATTCAAGTACCGCATCCTCAGGCAGTTTGTTGCTTATCACACAACCCGGTACATTCCATGAGCTTACAAACTCAGGCCGCGGCTCGCAGACTACGACCTCATAGTCCAGGGCCAATGCAAACTGTGCCACGTAACGGGACAATTGGCCGCCGCCAATCAACAGCATGCGCCAACCCGGTCCGAACACCTTGCGTATTTGCGAGCCATCAAAGAGAAAATCAGCGGTACGGTCAACGACCTCAAGATTTGCCAGCCCTGATTCCAACGTCACAGTGCGAGCTACGCGCTTTCGTTCAGCTACCTGCTGCACAATATTTTTAAGCTGCGTTGAGTCCTGCAGCGCTTCGAAAACGAGTTCGAGCTGGCCGCCACATGGCAGGCCAAACTTGCGCGCCTCTTCGTCGCTTAT
The DNA here is from genome assembly GCA_937922015.1 of uncultured Granulosicoccaceae bacterium. Lineage (GTDB taxonomy): Bacteria > Pseudomonadota > Gammaproteobacteria > Granulosicoccales > Granulosicoccaceae. The sequence continues at coordinate 13,354 of CAKZVB010000231.1, read as the reverse complement.
CTCGTGCGAGAAAGTTCGAGCTCTTTCCTGATTATCTATTCTGATGGCCAGTTGCTTTTCAATGCAGCCACCTGAAACTGATCCCACTAAATGTCCATCTTCACGAACCGCCGCCAGCGATCCCGGAGGCCTGGGTGATGAACCCCAGGTGCGTGCCACCGTAATTAGCTCTACCTGATGACCCTGATCGAGCCACTCAATAGCCTGGTTAACTACCTCTGTATCGCTGTTATTCATAGAATCACTTTTGTCAGTGGTCATTTATCTGGTTGTTGCACAGGAGGCGGTACTGTTAAGCCTTTCGCAAAACCTTTCGTGACCGTTAGTTCAGCAGCTTTTTTAGAAACGGCGCCGTATGCGATTTTTTTGACTGAATGATTTTGGCGGGCTGTCCGCGGGCGACAATCCTCCCGCCCTGTGATCCACCTTCGGGACCCATGTCCAGTATCCAGTCTGCATTAGCCATAAGATCGAGGTTGTGCTCAATAACCATGACCGTATTCCCCGATTCTACCAATCGATGAAGCACATGAATAAGTTTTTCGACGTCTGCCATATGCAGACCCACAGTGGGTTCGTCAAGAATATACAGCGTGTGATTGAGCTTGCGACCGCGGCGTACCTCTGCTGCAGTGCCATCCTTTGCAAGTTCTGAGACCAGTTTTATTCGCTGTGCCTCACCACCGGACAGCGTTGGACTTTGCTGACCAAGCGTAAGATAGCCCAGCCCCACATCCTGCAACAACTGCAACGGATGGTGTACATTCTTGTGTGCGGCAAAAAAATCAACGGCTTCATCGACACTCATTTGCAAAACATCACCGATCGACTTGCCCTTGTATAAAACACTTTGCGTTTCAGAATTGAACCTCGCACCTTTGCAAATATCGCACGGGACTTTTACATCTGGCAGGAAACTCATTTCGATTCGAGTAAGGCCCTGTCCGTCACAACCGGCACATCTGCCTTCACTGACATTGAATGAAAACCGACTGGCCGTATAGCCGCGTATGCCAGCCTCAACGGCGCTGGCAAATATTCGTCTGATATTGTCCCAGAATCCAATGTAAGTCGCGGGACAGGAGCGTGGCGTTTTTCCTATAGGTGTCTGGTCTACTTCTAACACCCTTGAGATAATCTCCCAACCCTCGATACTCTTACAACCGGTAAGAATGTTTTTCTTCGCCTTTTTGCTCTTCGACAGCATTGAACGCAGGTTGTCGCCAATGATCGATCTTGCCAGTGTGCTCTTGCCACTACCGGATACACCTGTCACGCACGTGAGTTGACCGACAGGCACTTTGACATCAATGCTCTTGAGGTTATGATATTTCGCCCCTTTGACTTCTATCCAGCCAACAGCATCGCCTCTGGGCTCAAATATAGGGTGATCGAGCGGACTTGACATGGCGCGCCCGGTAATTGACTTAGGGTTTTTCAGCAGTTGCTTTAACGTGCCACTGGCAACCACCTCCCCGCCTTCAATGCCGGCACCCGGCCCAAGGTCGATCACATGATCGGCTTGCCGGATGGTGTCTTCATCATGCTCAACCACCACCACCGTGTTGCCGTTTGTCCGCAGGCGGTTGAGTGTGTCCAACAGCATTAAGTTGTCACGCGGGTGCAAGCCAATAGTTGGTTCGTCCAGAATGTAGCACACACCCTGCAGATTTGATCCGAGTTGTGACGCCAACCTGATTCGCTGCGCTTCACCACCACTGAGCGTAGGCGCGGCACGATCCAGAGTTAAATAGGTCAGCCCCACCTGATTTAAAAATCGCAACCGCGCGCGAATCTCTTTGAGAATATCTCTGGAAATGTCTTCTTCACGGCCACGAGGTTTTAACTTATTAAAAAACACTTCGGCTTCGCTAATGGATTTTACGTTGAACTCGGCGATATTATTCTTTGCATATCGTACCGCCAAAGCTACCGGGTTCAAACGCTGCCCCTGACAGTCCGGGCAATCGATACTTTCACCATCTTCCTGTAACCAGTGATCTTCTTCGCCAGTTTGCTCTTCATCAAACTCCTGTGATAAAACGCCGGTACCGAAGCAGCTCTCACACCAGCCGTGTTTTGAGTTGTAAGAGAAAAGCCGCGGGTCCAGCTCGGGAAAGCTGGTGCCACAGGATGTGCAGGCACGTTTTATAGAAAACAGTTTCTCCGCACTTTTTTTAGCATTGCCACTCGCCAGGCTGACCTTCAATACACCTTTGCCATAGTCCAGCGCACGCTGCAGCAGCTCAAGTAACTTTTTGTCATTGCGCGCTGTAAGCTCAACACTGCCTATTGGCAAATCAATATCGTGTTCCTTAAAGCGGTCAAGGCGCGGCCAGCCAGCAGTAGGCAGAAGCTCATTGTCTACCCGTAAATGTTCATAGCCTCGCTTGTCAGCCCAACTTGCAAGATCTGTGTAGTAACCCTTGCGAGCGACAATCAGCGGTGCAAATATACTTACTTTTTTGCCCTTCCATTGCTTACTTACCTGTGCCTGAATGCTCTCGAGACTCTGTGCGGTTATCGCCTTGTCACAGTCAGGGCAGTATTGCGTGCCAAGCTTCACAAACAACAAACGCAGAAAATGGTAAATCTCTGTCATGGTGGCAACTGTGCTTTTACGACCACCACGGCTGGTTCGCTGCTCAATGGCCACCGTGGGAGGTATGCCGAAAATGGCATCGACATCCGGCCTGGAAGCGGGCTGTACAAACTGGCGTGCGTAGGCGTTCAGGGATTCCAGATAACGGCGCTGCCCTTCGTTGAACAGAATATCAAACGCCAACGTGCTTTTACCACTGCCACTGAGACCTGTGATTACCGTAAATTTGTCACGAGGGATCTGTACATCAATGTTTTTAAGATTGTGCTCACGCGCACTGACAACGCTTATAGCATTGCTGTTGTACACCGCCTCTCGTTCGGCGACAGAGCTTTGTGCCTGATAATCGTTGTGAATTTCTGCACAGCGGGAAAACTCATTGAGCGCGCTTGTGTATTCCTTAAGGGCCTTACCCGTGTGACTTTTTTTGTGTTTCTGCAACTGCTCTACCGTGCCGCAAACAATAACAGCGCCACCTGCATCACCCCCTTCCGGCCCCAGATCAATTATCCAGTCAGCGTTACTGATGATATCCAGGTTATGCTCAACTACAATAAGTGAATGACCATCTGCCAGCAGCTGGTCAAATGCCGCCATTAGTTTTGCAATGTCATCAAAATGCAATCCGGTGGTGGGCTCATCAAATATAAACAGTTTCTTTTCGGTGGCAGACTTTGAAGCCTTCTTTGCTTTAGCAAGATGGGCGGCAAGTTTCAGTCGCTGTGATTCCCCACCGCTTAGCGTTGGCACAGGCTGGCCAAGTGTCAGATAACCTAGTCCGACCGAAATCAGTGGTGTGAGTGCCTTGCGTATATCCTTGTGCTCTGCAAAAAATTCCACCGCGTCGTCGACAGTCATATGCAGAACATCTGATATATTCAGTGCCTGATTGGTTTGCGGATGCACCAGTTTTATTTCCAGCACTTCATCCCTGTACCGACTACCGTTGCAGGCATGACATCGAATATAGATATCGCTTAGAAACTGCATTTCGATGTGTTCAAATCCATTTCCTGAACAGTGCGGGCATCGCATACCGGCATTAAAACTGAAACTACTCGCGGTATAACCACGCCGTTTTGATTCCGGATCATGCGCAAATTGATTTCGAATGCCATCAAATGCGCCGGTGTAACTAACCGGATTAGAGCGTGCGGATTTACCAATCGAGGACTGATCCACCATCACCACATCGTCGATGGCGTTATGGCCGACGAGGGATTTATGGGCACCAGCCAACTCACTTGGTTTTCCCAACTTGCGACACAGTGCTTTGTGTAATGTGTCTTGAACCAGGGTCGATTTTCCGGAGCCACTGACACCGGTTACACACACCAGCTTGTGTAGCGGAAATTCTACCGTGATATCTTTTAGATTGTGCTCGCTGGCCTGGTTAATCGTAATTGACTGCGTTTTTGTTTTCGCACTCTCTATTGGCTTCGAGCGCTTTAATTTTTCACGCCCGTTGAGGTAATCCGCAGTTAGCGAATTTTTTGCTCTGGCAAGTTTTGCGGTACTGCCGTAGAAAACCATTTCACCACCGTGGCTGCCGGGTCCGGGCCCCATATCGATGACCTTATCAGCAGCGAGGATTATCTGCGGGTCGTGTTCAACAACCAGCAGAGTATTACCGGAATCCCGCAGCCGTTGCAGCACACCTATAACCCGATTGATGTCTCTTGGATGCAAACCAATACTGGGTTCGTCAAGCACAAACAGGGTATTTACCAGTGAAGTACCCAGTGCTGTAGTCAGGTTAATGCGTTGAACCTCACCACCACTTAATGTGCGTGACTGCCGATCAAGGGTCAGGTAACCCAATCCAACTTCACACAGGTAACGCAATCGAGATCGAATTTCACCGAGTAACAATACGGTTGCCTCATCCAGCGGTTTGGGTAAGTCAAGGGTAGAAAAAAACGTCGCACAATCAGCGAGCGGTAAACGCATCACATCATGAATCAGAAGCCCGGGTAGTTTCTGGAACCTGGCGGTGCTGAGCACATTTCCTGTTGGAATAAAACGATCAACGGGTTTCACAACGGAGTTTGCATTAGTGCTTGTGCCAACCCGCCACCACAGTGCTTCGGGCTTTAGTCTTGCCCCGTCGCAGCTTAAACAAGGCGTGTAAGATCGATACTTTGACAGCAGTACACGCACATGCATTTTGTAGCTGCGTGTTTCCAGCCAGTCAAAAAAACGCTGCACCCCGTACCAGTGCGCCCCGTCCCATTCGCCCTCCCCTTCAAGAACCCATCTCTGCTGTTTTCTGGTGAGTTTCTTCCAGGGCACATCTGTTGGAATAGAATGTTTTTTCGCATATTTCATTAAGTCGCGCTGACAGATTTCATTCGTTTTGGTCTGCCATGGCTTGATGGCACCACCTGCAAGGGTAAGCGCCTCGTTTGGAACGACTAAATTAAAATCAATACCCATGGTACGACCAAAGCCCCGGCAATCCTCACATGCACCGAGCGGAGAGTTAAAAGAAAACAGGCTGGGCACGGGTTGTTTGAAGCCAGTTTTGCAAGTCGGGCATGAAAAGGCACTGGAATATTTTCTCGCACGACCCGGCTTGCGGTTTTTATCCAGCGGGTAGACCTTGGCGTGGCCGCCACCATGTTTGAATGCAGCCTCCAATGCTTCCGTGACCCGACTGCGGTTAGCTGTTGATAAGACAGGCCTGTCCTGGATTACCTCAAGGGTTTTTGCGGTCTGTTTATGGATTCGGGTATAACCCTGTCGTTGCAACCAGGTTTCTATTTCTTCGCTGCTGAAATTGGCGGGCACTTCTACACTGAAGGTGATCAATAGTCGCTGATCATCGTCGGGGTATAGTGTCAGTAATTCCGTAGTGACCAATTCCGGTGACTGACGTTGTATTTGTTTACCGCAACCGGGGCAGTAAATTTGCGCTGCACGCGCGAATAGAAGTTTTAAGTGATCATTCAATTCGGTCATGGTACCGACCGTTGATCTGGAGGTTCTTACCGGGTTGGTCTGGTCAATAGCGATTGCAGGTGGAATACCCTCTATGCGATCGACATTGGGCTTATCCATTCGATCGAGAAATTGACGCGCATAGGGGCTGAAGGTCTCAACGTAGCGACGCTGCCCCTCGGCATAAATTGTGTCAAAGGCCAGTGAGGATTTTCCGGAACCACTGACCCCCGTGATCACCACGAATTCACCGTGCGGGATGCTGATGTCCAGGTTCTTTAAATTGTTTTGTGTGGCATTACTGACAACAATATTTTTTGAAGACATGGGGTGTACAGACTATGGATGTGTCGCTGCAGTATATGGTCTGGCGGGGCTGTTGTCCTTATTAAAACAAGGCGAAAAGCAGGTAATATTCTGCTCACCATTGAAAAAAGTAAAGTCAACGCAAAATTTTAATTCGAGTTATGATTCAGGTGTATTTTTCCATCCCTGTCAGACCATACTATGAGCAAACCCTTAACGCCGCAGCAGCTTCGGGACTTTCAGAAAAACGGCTACCTGATTGAACGCAGCTTAGCCAGCGAAGACACAATCAATGCAATGAACAGAATAATTGATGATTCTGTTCGTCCAGCGCTTGCACCCGTTGAATACGAGGCAGATGTGCACTATCCGGGCTCGCCTGCCAGCAAGAGCGCACCGGGCGGGCAAACTCCCAGACGGCTTCTTAATGCCTACGCTCGCGATATTGTTTTCAGGGACTGGGCACGTTCTGCGGCCGTAGTCGATCGTCTGCGGCAAATGCTTGATTGCAGCAGCGTGATGGTGTCGCAAAACCATCACAACTGCGTAATGACTAAGTACCCCGGGTTTAGCAGCCAGACCTCGTGGCACCAGGATATGCGGTACTGGTCCTTCGATAAACCAGAGTTGGTAAGCGTCTGGCTGGCATTAGGTGATGAAACACCGGACAACGGTGGTCTGTTGTTAATACCGGGCTCTCACAAAGTGGATCTGCCGCGCGGGCGACTGGACGCTGCGTTATTTTTAAGAGGTGATATAGAAGAAAATCAAGCGCTGCTTGATCAGGCGATACCCGCCCACCTGCAGGCTGGTGATACGCTGTTCTTCCATTGCCGCACATTTCATGCGGCGGGGCAAAACGAAACACAAGCGGTAAAAAAGTCGTTGGTATACACATATCACTGCGAGCACAACAAAGCGATACCCGAAACCCGATCAGCCAATCATGCGGATATCATTGTTGATCCGAAACCCTGAACGGTTAATACCCTGATCGATTAGCTGGTCTTACACGAGCCTTTCACATGATCAAGATTAACAACGCCAATCTGGAAAACTCTGAATTTGATGATGTCACTCTGGCCAAAACACGATTTAATGATATAAATCTCAAGCGATCCGTTTTCAATGACACGGATCTGAGCAGATCAATTTTTACCGATGTTAATCTCAAAAATGTTGAAATCAATAATGCCAACCTGAAAGGGATGACCATCGAGGGCATACTGGTCAGCGACTTGTTTGCAGCCTGGGAGCAGATTCACTGCGACAATTCGTCACCGACTGCGAATGACTCAGACAATCCATCCGCGAACCAATCATAGCCGGGTTTATAATTCGACCTTGCTTACGCTGCCGTCCTTCTGACCCAGCAGCAGAATATCGGCTGGACGCTGTGCAAAAATTCCACAACAAACCACTCCCGCGATTTGATTGAACTGCCTCTCCAATTCGAGCGGGTTGGTGATATCAAGGTTGTATACATCCAGAATCAGATTACCGTTATCTGTGGTGAACCCGTCCCTCAGATCAGGATCTCCACCGAGCTTGACGATTTGACGCCCCACGTAACTACGGGCCATGGGGATAACTTCAATTGGCAGTGGAAACTCACCAAGAACAGTCACTTGCTTGCTGGCGTCAGCGATACAGACAAAAGTCGTCGATGCCGCCGCGACAATTTTTTCCCGGGTCAGTGCACCACCGCCGCCCTTTATCAGTTGCAGCCTGTCATTGACTTCATCCGCACCGTCAACGTAGACAGAGAGATCACCGGTTTCGTTGAGTTCCAACACCTGAATGCCGGCATCACGCAATCTGGTAGCTGTCGGTTCAGAGCTGGCCACCGCACCCTCGATAAAGTCTTTTCGTTTTGCCAGCTCATCAATGAAAAAATTCGCCGTAGATCCGCTACCTACGCCGACAACACTGTTATCTTGTACCCATTCCATAGCTGCCCGGGCGGCAGCTTTTTTCATGTTTTCTGCTGACATATGACTGTAAACGGCCCTTATAGTTGATGTTAATAGCGTAGAGAAGCGCTGCAGGGAGCGCAGAAAGTGAGTCAAATACTTTCGCCTGCACAACGGATTCGCTACAGTGGCATGCTAACCTAAATTGCCGAGCCAATGGACCAATATATAAAGAAAATTCTGACCGCAAGAGTCTACGATGTCTCACAGGAGACACCTCTTGAATCGGTGCCCAATTTAAGCTTAAGAACAGGCAACCACGTCCTGCTCAAGCGTGAAGACTTACAAGGAGTTTTCTCGTTCAAGTGTCGCGGCGCGTTTAACCGGATTTATAATCTGAAACAAGCCCGACCCGATACCGAAGGGGTGATTTGCGCTTCGGCTGGCAATCATGCTCAGGGCGTGGCTCTGTCGGCATCAAAGCTAGGTTTAAAATCAATTATTGTGATGCCGCAGACCACACCGCAAATCAAGGTCAATGCGGTGCGCCGTCTGGGTGGTGATGCAGTACTGCACGGCGATAACTACGACGAAGCCTTTGCCCACGCAAAACTGCTGGAACAACAATCCGGCTATCCGTTTATTCACCCCTTTAACGATCAGGATACTATTGCGGGCCAGGGCACGGTTGGAATCGAAATCTGCCGTCAGCGGCCCGGGCCGATTGATGCCGTGTTCATACCAATCGGAGGTGGCGGTCTGGCATCGGGGGTCTCCATACTGATGAAATACCTGCGACCTGAAACCAGAATTATTGGTGTTGAGCCAGAAGATGCAGCCAGCATGAAAGCATCAATTGAAACCGGGAAGCCGGTGGTACTTAATGAGGTGGGCATATTCGCTGATGGTGTAGCCGTTAAAAGCCCGGGGGAGGAAACATTTAGAATTTGCAGTGAACATCTTGACGATATTATCACCATATCAGTTGATGAAATGTGTGCGGCAATCAAAGACGTTTTCGATGACACGCGAACCCTGCTCGAGCCCGCTGGCGCATTAGGTGTTGCAGGGATTAAAAAATACGTCGAGCAACACCGTGTAGTTGATCAGCATCTGATCGCTATTACCACCGGTGCAAACGTGAATTTTGATCGACTGCGACATATCGCAGAACGCGCTGAAATTGGTGAGCAAAGAGAAGCCCTGCTGGCGGTCACCATTCCTGAACAACCAGGTAGTTTCAGGCATTTCTGTGAAATGCTGGGTAAACGAAGTGTTACCGAGTTTAACTATCGACACAGCAGCACTGACAGTGCAGTGGTATTTGTGGGCGTGCAACTATCAAATGGGAGCACGGAAAGGCAACAAATCATCGACAATCTTAAGCAGGTGAACTTTGACGTTGAGGATCTCACCGACAACGAGGTGGCCAAGCTGCATGTACGGCATATGGTAGGTGGCCGGGCAGCGAGTGTAGAGCACGAAATATTATACCGATTCGAATTTCCTGAACGCCCCGGTGCATTGGCTAAGTTTCTCAACAACATGGAGCCACACTGGAATATCACCCTGTTCCACTACCGAAATCATGGCGCCGCCTATGCCAGAGTACTGGTGGGCATGCAACTGCCGCAAAGCGATGGCGATAAGTTTCAGCGATTCCTTGATGAACTGGGTTATCGCCACTGGTGCGAAAACAATAACGTCGCCTACCAGACTTTTCTTGCATAGCGACTTGATCAGCAATTGGCTACAGAATCGCCGGATAGAATGCTCTATTTTGGAACACGAATACTACTGGGTGTGGAACGCTTGGCGTTCCGCATGGCGATAACCGTAACGCCTAGTAGTGTAAGCAACCCACCTATGCTGATTCGCAGCGTAATCTGATCGTCGAGTAACCAAACCCCAAAACCAATCGCAAACAGCGTAGAAAGTGTAATAAACGGGGCGATGTTATTTATCGGATAACGTTGTAGCAGATAATACAGCGAGCCGTGTCCAACAATAGTAGCTCCGATTGCTGAATACAGCGGAGTCCAGTAATCAGTCAACGCTAAAGATCTGATCTGTTCTATGGATGGGCTTTCGATAAAATAGGTAATGACGGCCAACGAAGCAGTTGCCACCAATGCTATCCATGCCTGTAAATTAAATACACCAACACCTTGTAACTGACGCATCATAATTGTCGCAACCGCCATTGCGGCCGAAGCCAACGTCACTAGTACCAACGCCACAATGTGCTGACTGCCGAGCGGCACGAAACCGATAATTATTACCCCCAGAAAAGACATGAATATTGCTGCTGCACGAACCAGAGCAACGCGTTCCTTGAGAAACACAACGGCCATAATAGTTGAGAACGGCACAACCAGTTGAGCTGCAATTGCCACCGAAGACAAACTACCCGCCAGATGCAGTCCATAGAACATAAGGGTGTAGTGTCCGGCACCAAGCGTTAATCCAATGTAAATTATTAATCTGGTCTGACCCGGTACAATCCTCATAAACGGAAGTAGAAGCAGTAACACCATACCAAACCGTACCGTGCTAAAAAGTAACGGTCCGAATTGAGTGACGCCGATTTTCCCCGCTATATAGTTAAAACCCCAGCAGGCATTGATAAAAACAAGAAGTACTAAGTGTGCAGCTATCATTTGGTGAGCGGCCCGACGGCAGGTTAGTCAATTTGTCAGGCAGACAAGCTGAGGCAATACCGGACTATTGTAGTTGAATGTACACACCACAGGTATTGCTAATCACTAACGGGGAAGTTGCAAGGGCGAGTAATACCTTCCTAAGGTGTATAGTGATGGTTTTATACCGAGCTGATCAAGGTCTAGTGGAGAATATAATGAAACATGGAATTCACGGAATACTGTTATCCATAGCCGTACTGGTGGGCGCTTGTGGCGGCTCCGAAGAAATGGCAGTGAATTCAACTGATAGCGCTTGCGGCACGACAATGCCTGACAATCCGCCGCTGACAGATGGGTACCGGCAGTTTGAACTATGTGGCTGGGCGGTCTTCATGAATGAAGATCTGTTCAACAGCTCTCTTGCCTCCGAAGTCTACGCTGCACTTGCAGATGACATGAACACAGTACTGCAAGCACTTCCAGCGCCGGCGATTGAATATTTAAAAGATACCAATATCTGGCTTGAACTTGATCATGCAGCCTTTCCCGGTGGAGTCTATCATCCCTCGGCTGACTGGCTGGCGGATAATAATTATCCGATCAAATGGGCGAAGGGAATTCAGTTTGGAAATGCACAAAATTATCTGACCTGGGTAGCACAGCAGCCAGCGATGTTTTTACACGAGTTATCGCATGCGCTGGATCATCAGTATTATAACTACACACAGCCAGATATGATTGCAGCCTACAATAGTGCTATGCAGGCAGGCATCTACGATTCTGTACTGTACGTAGATGGAGGATATCAAGCGGCATACGCAACAAACAACTCAATAGAGTATTTTGCAGAGCTTACCGAAGCCTATTATTGGACGAACGACTTTTATCCTTTCGATCGTGATGATCTTTCTTCACACGATCCAACAGGCATGGCTGCAACAGCGCTCTTATGGGAACTACGTTAGCTGGACAACATAACGTCTGGCTGTCGATGGATCGGCGACAACGGACAGCTATTGAGGTTGCCCGCATCCTTGCGGGCGATGTCATCCCTGAGTTTGAATTAATCAACGTAGTGCATGTGCACGTGCTGCTTAATTCACAGGGTTAGTTTGGTGTTTTTTACGCCGCCGGACAGCGCCCTATTCCCCACATTACCGGGTAATATTACCGGTCACAGAAAAGTACCAGCCCATCAAAGCTGGAGCACCAACCGGGAGTTATTGAGACGTTCGCGTAGCTGCTAATATTAGAGTCGCATCTCTGCGCTTACAAACGCTATCGCTTGAATGGAACGGTAATGGTGTTCGGGACGACGCACAGGATGTGCTGATGTGGAAGACTTCTCGCTGTCGGCACTAAACCCGGTGCAGAATCCAATTTAGCTTCTGTTTTGAGAGATTGTCTCGGCCACTTGCCTCAGAGACAATGACAGCAACTCAGTCTGGCTCTCCAGGCGTTTTTCCAGCTTGATGTGCAGCTCTTCATTATTGCGAGCGTGCTGAGCCTGCATTTCATACAACGCTGCTTCTGAGTTTACTTTTAACGCATTCAGCTCAGCCATCGCAGAATTGCGATCGTGTTCGGCTTGCTGCAAAAGCATCTTCAGCTTGGAAATTTCGTTGCTTTGCTCGTCGAGCTTGGCAACGAAGTGTTTTTCTACAGTATCCAGCCTGTCGTTCAGCCTGATATTTTCGGCATTCTGGGTAGAGGTAGTGTCACCCAGCAGCAGGTTTCGTATTTCTTCCAGCGTTCGCTGGCCAGACAGTGGCGGACTTGAAAAACTGCCCGCAGCTGAACCTGAAATTGAACTCTGGTTTGCAGCACGGTTCTGGTGAGTCGACGTGTCCGAAGGTTGTCCAGAATCTCTATATAGTCTGCTTACATTTTTCAAGGTTTTAGGCTCTTATTTGATTCTACTAGTCTTAACTACCCGGCCACAGCCGCTACGAGTTATAGCGACCGGACGTTTCATAGCTATAACTCCTGTCTGATACCTTGGGGCATTGTGGGTAATCGGTATCCAAATCAGCACTTACAGACCTGAATTTGTAGATGCCATCACAACAAATTTGCATCGCGGCAATGAGGTCCAGGCAAACAAATCATCAATGTTTGCTTATCACTTGAAGCCAACCTGAGTAGTTGGTATTCGCCGCGCTTTTTCGAAGGCAAAAAAAAGCCCGCTTCAGCGGGCTTTTCTATCAGATTGTTCTCGATTCTAGCGTTTCGAGTACTGAGTCGCTCTTCTCGCCTTGCGAAGTCCGACTTTCTTACGCTCAACTTTTCGAGCATCGCGAGTCAGAAAACCTGCTTTCCGCAATTCACCGCGATTCTCTTCATCGTATTTCAACAACGCGCGAGCAATACCGTGTCTGATTGCCCCAGCCTGGCCACTATTGCCGCCACCAGCGACGGTAATGTTGAAGTCAAACTTGGTGGTAACATCGAGCACTTCCAGCGGCTGCCGTACGATCATGCGTGCGGTTTCGCGACCAAAATACTCATCAAGTGGACGCTTGTTGACTGTGATCTCGCCCTTGCCCGATTGCATGAACACTCGAGCGCTGGATGTTTTTCGACGCCCTGTGCCGTAGTAATGTGTATCTGCCATAATCTGATTACCTTACCTGAGTTCCAGGGGTTGCGGGGTCTGCGCCGCATGGCGGTGCTCGGTACCGGTGTAAATTTTAAGCTTGCGGATCATATCACGACCCAGCGCGTTCTTTGGCAACATGCCCTTTACAGCCAACTGAATCACGCGACCGGGAGCACGCTCCTGCATTTTTTCAAAACTCACCGACTTAAGGTTGCCAATGTAGCCCGTGTGGTGGTGATACATTTTATCGGTTGCTTTGTTGCCGGTCACCGCGACTTTGTCAGCATTGATCACGACGATATAGTCACCGGTATCTACGTGCGGCGTGTATTCAGGCTTGTGCTTGCCACGC
>CAKZVB010000230.1 GCA_937922015.1 uncultured Granulosicoccaceae bacterium | reverse complement strand
CAAAGCGGCAAATCAAAGCAGAAAGTCAGGGCACAAGCCAAAGCACAAGGCCAAAGCACAAGGCAATAGAAAAACGACTTAAAGCAAGCGCAGCGCCTCTACGGTAGTCTTATCCCCCCGTCAAGCCGTACCACCTCTGCGTTTAAATAAGCACACTCAATCATAAAACAGGCAAGCTTTGCTATTTCTTCAGGCTTGCCCAAACGTTGTGGAAACAAAGGTTGTTTGGATAGTGCCTCTTGCGCCTCTTCCGGCAGGCTGCTTAACATAGGGGTTAAAAACAAACCCGGAGCGATGGTGTTAACCCGAACACCATAGCTGGCAAGATCACGTGCCATGGGCAGTGTCAGTCCGGCGACTCCCGCTTTTGATGCGGCATAGGCGGGTTGGCCCTTTTGACCATCAAAGGCGGCGACTGATGCAGTGTTTATGATCACCCCCAGTTCCCCGTCATCATTTGCAGTATTGTTTTGCATTGCTTCACTGGCAAGTCGCGAAACATTAAAAGTACCGACTAAGTTAATATCGATCACTTTTTGATATTGCTCCAGCGGATGCGGCCCGTTTTTGCCGAGGGTTTTCATTGCGATGGCGATGCCGGCAAAGCTAAGTGCGGCGGTGACTTTGCCAAACGCATTTACGCAGGCATTGAGCATGGAAGCTACTTGTTCCTCGCTGCATACATCGGTTTTATGGAATATTGCGCGGTCACCCAGTTCTGCCGCCAGTTTATTACCAGCATCTTCGTTGAGGTCGGCAATGGTCACGCTGCCGCCTTTTGCAATAATTTCCCGTACCACCGCTTCCCCTAAACCGGAGGCACCACCGGTGACGACAGCGACTGTGTCTTTAATGTTCATAAATTGACCTGTGTGATAGTAGAAAACAACCTGAAATACCTGTTTATTATTCACTACAATAGTGATCATAGCCAGTATGCCGGTGGTAACCCGCTGCTTACAATGTGCAGGGTACGATAAGTAATTCAATAACTATTAAGCGATATCGGGAGAAAATCAGTTTGCAAAAACTACCTGAACTATCAGTGCTTGAGCTTGACCAGGATAATGGCTGGCTGACGATCTGGTTTAATCAGCCGGAGATCAGAAATCCGCTCACTGATCTTATGCGTGAAGAATTAACAGCAGTACTGGATGCTGTGCGTAGCGATCGCGATATCAGGGGAATAACTCTACGTGGCAGAGGTGGAATATTTTGCGCCGGCGGGGATCTGAAGGCCTTCAAAGTGCTGGCGTCCGGTACTGCTACACGCGAGACTACCTTAGCTATGTCCGGGCAGATCGGGCAATTGCTTCAGGCGGTGAATTCCATGCCACAGGTTGTTGTTGCAGTTGTTGAAGGTGCTGCCATTGCCGGCGGATTTGGCCTGGCGTGCTGTGCAGACGTCGTCGTGTGTGACAGCGATGCGAAGTTTGCAATGACAGAAACAGCCATTGGTTTAAGCCCGGCCCAAATAGCCCCTTATGTCATCCAGAAGCTGGGTTATGCCACTGCCCGAAGGTTGATGCTGACGGCAGCTCGTTTTAATGGCACGGAAGCACAACGTTATGGCTTTGCTGATGAAATTGCCAGTGGCACAGCAGCGCTTGCGGCAATCGAACTGCAAATAAAAAAACAGGTTCTGGCTTGCGCTCCCGGTGCCATCGCAGATTCCAAAGCGTTGCTACTGGCTCTGCGTGAGTCAACTGATACTGAATGTAATATTCAGATTGCCGCGCAAAACTTTGCAGGCCGGGTGCAATCTCCCGAGGCTCAGGAGGGGATATCGTCTTTCTTTGAGAAGCGAAAACCATCCTGGTTTATGCCGGTTAGCTAGTGCCCATCCAGAAACTTTAATCTGTTATTCGTGCTGCGGCTCATCAGGCCGCAGGCAAAGTTTCAATATAGTCATCTACAAAAGCGAAGACAAACGTCAAAACCTCGACTACACCTAAGGGGACAGTAATTGTTTTGTCGCTGCCATATTCAGTGCAACTACATGACAAACTAATAATAAAAAGACAATAAAAATAATAAGAACAGTCCTAATGAAAACAAAACGTTTGCCAGACATCAGAAGATTACTCCCCGTGATACCAGCACTGCTGATGGCGCTGTCAGCGAGCTCCTGTGATGGTCGTTCGGCGTTGGTTCTCGGTCCGGGCGGTGCGGCAGCGCCGCAGGCGGATGATGGTACAGCCGTCACTACAGTGGTAGAGAGCCAGGCGATAGCGCAGATCGATGCGCAATTTGTTTCAGTGCCGGCAATTGCTATCCCCGCAATGGTCGCAGTCGAAGCACCTGCGGTTGCAGATCCGGAACTGCCGGTGGCATCGGTTCCGATTGGTACGCAGTCTGAAGGTTTGCTGGCAGCAGTCGCTGCGCAAAAGGACATACGAGTCATGGCAATGGGTGACTCGATCACTCAGGGTGTTGGTGGTGCGACAAGCTATCGGTACGAGCTAACGCAATTGATAGCAGAGGGGCAATGCCCGATGGTAATGGTTGGCACTCAAAGCGAGTCATCACCTGAAGCCGGTTTTTATTCGCCCCATGAAGGTTACACAGGTCACACTGCTGATAATTTTATAGCAGGCGATAGAGGGTCAAATGAAGGTGTGGCATTTGCTGTTGATAGTCAGAAGCCTGATGTTGTGCTGTTACATGTCGGTTCGGTCGATATAAGCAAAGGACACGGCGTTGCCAGCACTATTGCCGAAATTGATCAGATCATATCGATCATTCACGCCACCAAACCAGACACCCTTGTGTTCATTGCAAACGTAATTCCATGGATGAGCACAAAAGCCGGATCGGATCGGCCGGCACTGATCGAAGAGCTGGGTGATCAAATTGAACTGTACGTGAACGAATCTACAAACCCTCTGTTGTATGTGGTTGATGTGCGTTCAGGATACTCGGCTGATATGATGCAAAGTGATCTGATCCATCCTAATGAGGCTGGTGATGCGCACATAGCAGATGCATTTTTTCATCGAATTTACTCATCTCGTTACTGTAACTAGGAGTCTGCGCGGTAGAAGTCTGCGTAGCGAGAACGTGCCATGGCGAGGGCCCTTGTCTTAGTAAAGCTAAACGGGTCGCCCTATATGCCGGAAAAGGTGCACCGAAATCCGATCACCTTTTCTTGAGGCAGGCGCAGCTTAGCCGGCCTGGTCCATTTCCCTGTCGCGATCAGCTGGCGATCGAACACACGGCCTTGTAGGCAGTTTCAAACACACCTACCCAACCCTGATCATATCCGGCACGCATGTCAGCGGCCTTATCCCCAAATGCTTCCCATCGACTGTGTGTTAACTCCACGCGGGTGTTGTTGTCATCAATTGCAATAAATTTAACGCATACTTCACTGGCGTTCTCTGCCGGCAGGCCAATGTGCCAGTCGATAGTGAGCGAGTCGCAGGCGTTGTATTGAGTAACACTGCCCCATAGGTGCTCTGTGTCGTCGTGGCCGATTTCATAGACCTTTCCCCCGGTCTTGGGTTCGATAACTACTTTTTTAGCTACAGCGCCGTTCATGGCCGAGACACTGTTTTTATCCAGCGGCCACCAGCTACTCACTTTGTCGACAAAGGTATTAAAGGCAACATTTTGATTGCACGGGACTTCGATGGTTTTAACTATTGGTTTAAGCATTGTTGTTTTCTCCAGAGTTGTTGGCAATTTCCCTACTATAGGCAGACAGAACATCAGACCAGAAACTGTCCAGATAATGGCGCAGTTCATCGAGTCCTTCGTGCCGGACAAAGTAAAAACGACGAGTCCCCCGTGGCTCCACTTTCACCAGCCCTGCCGTTTGCAGTACTTTTAAATGCTGCGAAACCGCTGGTCGGCTGACCGGCTGTGTGGCGGAAATATCGGTAACTGTTTTCGGTCCGTCCCGCAGTCCTTCAAAAATATTGCGACGTGTTGGATCTGCGAGTGCTGTGAATACCATTTGGTTAGTCATGGCTTACGGTAAGTCATTGCTTACCGAATAGCAAGTGGCAGATAATCATCAATGCAGCCGGGGTGGTTGGTGGCCGTCTGCAGGCAGGACAGGCGAGAATCGCTCAGGTGCGTGAGAATTCGCCCGCCACCAGCGGGCCATTGATTATCAATATCGGGTGTTGTTCCGGGTAACGGCTATGGCAGGAAAGATCGCGTGAATGGCTCGCTGAAGTAGCCTGGTTCTCTGGATGTGGGTCTTGCTACATTAGCTGCCGAGTCTGCTGGAGTTTTATACCTTAATTACTCCCTTGATATTATTTGTGCATAGTTATCCGCTACGAGGTCAGCCGTGTTGTAAATATCGATCTAAATTTGCCAAACAATTTCGCCATACAATGGCACAATGCTTTTCACTAATTCACATGTGGCGGCGGCTCGACTCCTTGATCAACACAGCAGAAATAATATCCACAGAGCAACTTGCAACAAAACCGATTGCCAGACAACTTAAGCAGCGATTGCAGAATGCTATCTCTGGTGATGTTCTGATTGACAGCTTCAGCCTGGGGCGCTATTCGACAGATGCGTCTGTCTATCAAATGACACCCCATGCCGTGGTGGTACCTAAGTCCTATGATGATGTAGCGACTTGCCTGACAATAGCAGCCGAGCTGAAGGTTCCGGTGTTACCCCGTGGTGGCGGTACAAGCCAGTGCGGGCAAACGGTTAACCATGCGCTGGTTATTGACAACACCCGCTATCTTAATAAGCTGGTCGAACTCGATGTGGAAAACTCAACCTGTGTTGTGCAGCCCGGTATAGTGCTTGATGAATTAAACCGTTTACTGGCACCGCATGGCTTGTGGTTTCCTGTCGATGTATCGACTGCATCCAGAGCCACCATAGGCGGCATGGCGGCAAATAATTCATGCGGACAGCGTTCTGTTTACTACGGAACAATGCGAGACAATGTATTGTCAATAGAGGCGCTGCTTGCGGATGGCAGCGAATATACCTTTGGCACGGTTGACACCGGGGTAGGCGAGCCAAAAGACAATAGTCTTGATAATCTGCCGGCTCAGCAGAAATCACTGTATAACAAGTTGCTTTCCATCGGCGCGGACAACACACAGGAAATCGCGGCACGGTTTCCCAAAGTGCAAAGAAGGGTAGGCGGCTACAACATAGACGCCTTAATTCAGAACACTGCAGATCAACGGCCCGTGCATTCCGGCAGTGAAATGGATTCACCGAACATGTCTCACCTACTGGTCGGTTCAGAGGGCACACTGGCCTACTTCAAGAATATAAAACTCAGGCTATGGCCGCTGCCCGTTAACAAAGTTCTTGGTGTTTGTCATTTCCCGACGTTTTACCAGGCCATGGATGCCGCACAACATCTGGCAACACTTAACCCGCACGCAATTGAATTGGTCGACAGCACAATGATTCAGCTTGCCAGGGACATCGATCTTTTTCGCCCGGCGGTTGAAAAATTTGTACGTGGCAGTCCTGCCGCTGTGCTTATCGTTGAGTTTGCCTTCGATGATCAATCTGAAAACATCAGACATCTGCAGTTACTGCAACAACGGATGGCAGATATTGGCTATACATGGGACGCAAAGGGTAATCAGTTGGGTGGGGTTGTTGAAGCCATCGATTCAGCAACTCAATCAGCAATTGCCGAGGTTCGCAAGGCTGGCTTGAACATCATGATGTCGATGAAGAGCCAGGGCAAGCCGGTATCCTTTGTAGAAGACTGTGCAGTAGAGTTGAAAGACCTTGCCGAATACACCAGAGGGCTGACAGAGATATTTCATAAATACGGTACTGAAGGTACGTGGTATGCACATGCATCTGTGGGTTGTCTGCATGTCAGACCGGTGTTGAACCTGAAGCTTGAAAAAGATGCTGAAGATATGCGTAGCATTGCAGACGAAGCTTTTGATCTGGTTTTAAAGTACAAAGGCTCGCACTCCGGTGAACACGGAGACGGAATATCCCGTTCAGAGTTCCATGAAAAAATGTTTGGTGCTCAGCTTGTGCAGGCGTTTAAGGAAGTCAAAGCGGCTTTTGATCCGCACAATTTGTTTAACCCTGGAAAAATCACTAACGCACCGCGAATGAATGATCGTACGTTGCTTCGTTACCATCCCGGTTATGCAAAGCAAACCCATAGCAGTCAACTGGACTGGAGCCCGTGGAGCGATGCCGGTGACAGCGGTTTTCAGGGTGCGGTTGAAATGTGCAACAACAACGGCGCCTGTCGAAAATTAAGCGGCGGTGTAATGTGCCCGTCCTACCGGATCACCCGGAATGAACGCGATGTAACCCGTGGCAGGGCTAACTCATTGCGTCTCGCACTGTCCGGGCAATTGGGTGAACACGCCATTGCCTCAGATGACATGAAAAAAACCATGGAGTTGTGTGTTTCATGTAAGGCCTGTCGACGCGAGTGCCCGACCGGTGTTGATATGGCTAAAATGAAAATTGAGGTGTTGTCAGCTCGCGCCAGATTGCATGGCTATAGTCTTCATGAAAGACTGATTGCAGAGTTACCACGTTATGCACCGTTTGCGGTAAAAATATCAGCCCTGTTGCAGTTGCGAAATCGTGTGCCGTTGTTAGCAAAAATAGGCCAGAAACTTACTGGTTTCTCTGCAAAGCGACCGCTGCCATCTTTCAGTACTGACTGGTTTAGCGAACGTGACTCACAGGGGCAGGGAGATCGTGAAGTTGTACTGCTTGCTGATACTTTTAATACCTGGTTTGAACCCCGAAACCTTCGCTCAGCGGTTACTTTCTTAAAGGCGGCAGGGTATCAGGTGCATATCGCTCAATCGCCTGCCAACGCTAGAAAGCAGCTATGTTGCGGGCGTACCTATCTGGCGGTCGGGATGGTCGATAAAGCCCGTGTCGAAGCAAAACACATGGCAGATGCCTTGTATCCCTATGCGCAGCGAGGCGTGCCGATTATCGGGCTGGAGCCCAGTTGTCTGCTAACGCTGCGCGATGAACATCTGTCTCTGCTTCCGGGAGAAATAACGTCAACCATTGCCAGCAATGCCTATATGTTTGAAGAATTCATCGCCGCAGAGCAGCGCAATGGAAAATTGAAACTGCCACCGCTTTCTGCGCCCGCTGGTAAACTACTGTTGCACGGCCACTGTCATCAAAAGGCGTTTGACGTGATGAGCTCGGTAGAGGAAACCCTGCGTCTGATACCGGGTGTTGAAATAGAAAAAGTTGAATCTTCCTGCTGCGGTATGGCAGGGTCTTTTGGTTATAACGCCGAAACTTATGAAGCGTCAACGCAGATGGCGCAGCTTGATCTGATACCGGCCATCAAACGTGCGGATGCATCGGTAATGATCGTTGCAGATGGTACCTCTTGTCGCCATCAGATAGATGATCTGGCCGGACGAGAGGCGCTGCATGTGGCACGTGTTCTGGAGTTGGCGTTAATGCCGGGCCCAAATCACCAGCCAGCCGATGTTCACTCCTAGTGCAAAGTTATACTCGTGGTGTCGTGTATGCGCTTCTGGCCGGCGTGTTTTTGAGTATCGGAGGTCTTATTGTTCGATTCATTGAAAACGCTGATGTCTGGTTATTACTGTTTTACCGTTCCCTGGCTTTCTTTGTAACAGTCGTAATTTTTATTTTCTATCGCGACAGAGGTAATGCCCTGAAGCGCTTTCAAAAACTACGCATAAAAGACCTGATAGTCTCAGTCTCGCTTTCTTTCGGGTTTATATTGTATGTACTTAGTCTCTATAGTACATCGGTGGCTAACACGGTTTTGATGTTGAGTACCGGACCGTTTTTTGCGGCAGTATTAGCCTGGATCATTCTTCGCGAATCGGTAGCAAGCGCTACCTGGATAGCAATGGCTATAGCGTTTGCCGGCATAGCGGTTATGGTATCTGGTGGCCTGGCCGGCGGTGATATGTTGGGGTTCGGCTATGCGCTGTTGGCAGTATTGTCTTTTGCGGTCCTGGTGGTGGCGCTTCGCAGTGCCGGTAATCGTGACATGCTCGCGGCCACCGCGCTGGCTGGTCTGTTTGCCGCCGCCGGTTCCGTTATATTTATAGACAGTTTCCAGATCAATCTGCATGACCTATTATTGTCGTTGGCGATGGGCAGTGTCCAGGTGGGCCTGGGGTTTATACTTATCACACTTGCCTCACGTAGTTTGCCTG
>CAKZVB010000229.1 GCA_937922015.1 uncultured Granulosicoccaceae bacterium | reverse complement strand
ATCACTTGTCATCAACCGGCACATGAGCAGCCAACCCCGCAGCTGCCGGAGAGTAGTAGTCAGTCATTTATTTTCCCATAGTCAGTATCAGGGTGCATTATGGGCCAGAACTCATCAGCATCAAGCCACCTGACTGCGCCTTTGTCTGATATGCAGATACGCCCGTCATCATTGGTCAGCACGTATCCGGTTTTGTTGTACCCCTGTTGCTCGATGAGAGTCGTCTTGAACTCGCACAGGCGGTTAGTGTCAGGCCGGGGGCGGACTGTCTCATGTAGCTCCATTGATTTGAGGCGGGATTCTGTTACTTCTGTTGGCTTGTCCATTGGTACTCCTATCGAATAGTCAAGTTTCTTGATGTGTTTTGTTATGGCCCGGTGATGGGGGTGGGGCGTTGCGCCTTTTCAACTCTGGACTTATGATATTCTGTATTCAGTGCAGACATATCAATATCGCCTCGCTGAAGAGCGTCTAGGAACTCGATAAGCTGCCAACCAGTAATCGATACTTTGGGTCTGATTTCATCCATGTAAACCTTTGACCCCATAACCACGTGTCCAATTACATTGTAATCAATCAAGAACTTCAGAAACGGTGTGCTTATTCCGGTTATTTCCTTTACCGCAGCGAGCGTCATCACTGGCTTAAAAGATACTACTTGCGAATAAAGGTCAAACTCGGATTTTTGTAACGGTGACTCATCAACATCATCGGGAATTACATCCAGCCGCGTTGGTTTGTTATGATTTATATTGTGAGCTGGCTTTTCGGTAAGAATCGCTTGGGTTTCAGCTTTAAGTACGCTCTCCCGATCTGGGTAATGCTCCAAGGTTACCGTGGCTATATCGGCAAACCAATGAGAGTGGTTACTATGCTGGGATAGCCGGGTGAATGCGCTGCAACTAACCCCAATGTAGAGTAGGGCGCCGCCCTTATCATAGTGCCTGTATAGCACTTGAGGGCGCATTTCGGGCGCCAAAAACTCATTAACCTGTTGATTTGCTTGCATATGACTTTGCCGACCCCGGGCACCATTTCAAAACATCAGAATACCACATATACCAATAGAATCAACACATAAACCCATATTTAATAGGCGACAAACTGGCGCCTTTCCTATAAATTCCACACCTTCAAACATCTAAAAACAGCGTAGGGCGCCAGAATGGGCGCCAGAAATACGGGGTGGGATAGTGCCAACAATACGCCAAATAGGTAAGCGCTGGCGGGCTGACGTAAAGCGTTCTGGTGTTCGCAAATCTAAAACGTTCAAAACGAAAAACGATGCAACGCTATGGGGCATTGAGCAAGAACGCATTCTTGATTCTGCCGATGGTGATTACCTGCCAGGGTACACAATGTCAGACTGCTTTGAGCGTTACGCCCGGGAAGAAAGCCCAAAGAAGAGAGGCGAGCGCTGGGAGGTTGTCAGGCTCAATAAATTGTCCCGAGGAATGCTCGGCCCTATTGTCGTTTCAACACTGAGCGTGGCGGACATGGAGCGCTGGCGGGACGATGCGCTGAAGTCCATCAGCGCTGCCAGCGTTAATCGCGAAATCAACTTGATTATGTCGGTAGTGAAGCGGGCGGTTAAATGGCGCTGGCTTCCGGCATACCCGCTTGCAGGCTTTGAGCGTCCGCCACCAACCAAATCACGTAAACGTCGGATCTCAGAATCAGAGATTGCAATCATTCTTCATTACCTCGACATCGATCCTGACAACATACAGGTAACACAGCGGCGGCATGAGGTTGGCGTTATCTTCTTATTGGCAATCGAAACGGCCTGCCGACTGGGTGAGTTATGTTCACTGGATTGGGAGCACGTGCATCTTGACCGTCGATTCATTCATCTATCAGAAACCAAAAATGGTGATAGTAGAGATGTGCCGCTCAGTCAGTACGCTGCTTTTTTATTCACAAGGCTGAACCAAAAAGAATCTGGCTATGTATTCCAGGTCAATACGGGCACAGCATCGACATTGTTTCGCCGCTACAGGCAGAAAGCTGGAATACACGATATGCACTTACACGACACTCGGCATGAAGGTGTGTCACGACTAGCTAAAAAGTTAACAATGATGGAGTTGGCTAAGATGGTAGGACACCGTGACCCGCGTTCGCTGATGATTTATTACGAGCCATCGGCGGAAGAGTTGGCGGCTAAGTTGGATTGAAAGTTTCGCCCGACCTTTGTAATAACGCCCTGATCGACAAGCTCGTTGAGAATACAAAGCGACGTTCTATACGCACACGCGCAAAGCATGGATATTTCTCTAGCTTTCGGTTTCACGTTTCCAGCTAATATCGATGATTCAGCCAACTTCAGCTTTTGATCGTATGTCATTTTTCGCGCTTTGTCGTTCCCACTCTTGTTGTGCTGTTTTTCGACTATCCGTCCATCACATTGCAGCATTAAACGAGGCTTGTATCGTCTAGCAACCGACGTAACGATAGATATGCAAGACTCAAGGTCAATCAGGAAAAGTTCAGACCGCTTTCCTGTCGGCAGCATATTCCTGCGCAAAAGCCTGTGGATGTCCGCCTCGCATTTCTGTCCACGCGAAACACCAATCTGGTACTTCACCTTAAATTGATCGTGGAGAGAGAAAAAATCAATGTGTTGAGCAACTATCTGTGCGCATCTGCGACTCGGTTTGCCACTTGTAAACCCCACCTTGCAGATGCCCGGCAATGAATCGCTTTGCAAAATATATATTTTATCCATTTCACGCCGCCCTCCGCATAGCCCATGCAATAACCTCGTCGCGCTTCCACATCTTTTTCATTTCACCACCACCAACAGCACGCGGCCAGGTATCGGCGCGACTGTACTTGTTTGTTACGGTGTGAGTTGAACACTTCAGATATACCGCTACATCTGCAGCGTCCCATAGTTCACGCAACATGACTTCTGCGATACGTGAACAGCGTCCGAACGCCTCAAGCAGCGCTTTTATGTCTTCGGGATTATTTTCCACTGTACTGCTAACTTCCTGCTCACTCACCCCTCACCCCTCCCTCAAATCAACAACCGGCCCATCAGTAGCCTGCTCAGCGGGAAACGCAGGCTTCTCACACCACCACTTAACGTGATTAACTTCGCTGCACCCGTCAAATCTTCTATGCCACTTTT
>CAKZVB010000228.1 GCA_937922015.1 uncultured Granulosicoccaceae bacterium | reverse complement strand
CCTTCGGTGTGAATAGCACCCCCGTGATAGCGCCCGCCAGAATCGCCAGTGCTATTTTGGCTGATGATAGAATCGTTAATATCTAAAGTAGTCAGAATAGAGGCGTGGATCCCCCCGCCAGTGTTAGCGGTGGAGGTATTGGAGTTAAGATTAGTGTTGTTCAGGGTCAGATGTGAATTGTCTACATATATTCCACCACCTGATTCATCCGTTTCACCGTTTTGAATGGTTATGTGCTCGATGGTGGTGTTGCTGTTAATGACGCTGAATACACGATCCAGTTTATTGGCATCAATAATAGTGTCCGCACTATCGTAAGTTCCGCCGCGTATGATGATGTTATCAGTGATGTCCAGATCGCCTTCAAAGGCATCTCCGGTGTGTGCTGGTTCAGTTGTCGAATCGTCAATGTTGTATATACCGGCGGGTAACAAAACGATGTCATCGCCCGGAGTAGCGTTAGCCGCGATTATTGCTTCTCGAAGAGAAATGCTGTTATCAGCGCCTTTGCTCCCCAGCAAATTTGCCACTGATGTCGTATCGCCATCAACTATATCCAGTCGGGTATCAACCGGGATTGTGGCCAATATGGATTCCCATCCCTCGACACTGTCGTTTAGCGCCTGATTAAATTCAAGTACGCTGCCGGTTTCGAACTCCAGGTTCCAGTCACCGCCAAGAGAGAAGTGGCCGGTAAGGTTATCGCTCGCGGCGATGTCGGCACCCGTTAGCGTGGCGATTTTTGCGATCAGGTTTTTACCAACTTCGGTCTCGGCCAGGCTACATCCATAAAATAGTATGTCACCGGATTCCTTTAATGATTCCCCCCAGTGTTGAAGTTGCTGTTGAAAGCCATCAATGGTTGCAGAGTTTATTAGCGAAGATCCGATCGTTACGCTGGCATCAGCACCATGACCTATAAACTGGACGCTGCTTAGCTGGGTGTGTAATGACAAAACGGTTGCAATATCATCAACCGATTGATCGGCTGCTACGCTGTAGACTCTTAAGGAATGGGAGTCTGTGGCAGTCAGCTTATCGATTAGTTGCCGGTAATTCGCCACGCCTTCATCGACGAAGACAACATCAGTCACGAAGGGGAGGTCGCTGGGAAGGCTGAGCGGGTCTGCAGCGGTGTCTTCGGCGTCTGCAGGTCCGTAGTCCTCAGGCAGGCCAAAAGGGGCGACGGAATACAGAATGCGGGTTTCCAGAGACTCTACGATGGGTCTGCGGGCTTTGCGCCTTTTTTTTGTACTTAAAGCCACTCTTGAACTACCCGGCTTACCGATGGATGTTCTAGTTCAATCGGCAGGTTGTCTTTCTGCTGGAGTGCCCGGGTTCCGATAATGCTAATTAACTTAATTGGTTGAGTGAGATTAATTAAGTAAAATCTCACTCAATATCAATGATTTGATGCAGAGTCAACTACATGTGACGGGGTTGGCAGAAGGTGGGTGTCTTTGTGACCGGTTTCGAACTGGTCGCGTTGACGCGACTGGCCGTTCGCTACGGTGTTAATTCGCGGTTATGTCAGGGGCAGCGCGTTCCGCTCCGGGATGTCGGAGTAGCTGGCTGGTTTTGAGGGTAGAGCTTTAGTTGCTTACACCAGTTTGATGAGAATCCATACAAACAAAATGACTCCCCCCAGCAGCAGTCCGGCAGTAGTCCAGTCGCTGGTGTCTCCTTTAGGCCCATCCTGCATCCACATTTTGGCGGCTGGCCATAACCTGTATGCAAAGAAAAGCAGCATCGCTGCGATAGCGATCTGGCCGACTAATCCCATATCCATCATATCGTCCTGTGTTAGTTAGATACCCATAAAAAAGCCCCGCTTTGCGGGGCCCTTGAAGCGCAGCAAGGTGTTGTTGGCTAGTCGTCGCCGCCCATACCCAGCAGGAACAGCAGGCTATGGAAAATGTTGTAGATCGACAGAAACAGGCCAACAGTTGCGCGGATGTAGTTGGTTTCTCCACCGTTCACGATGCGACTGGTGTCAAACAGGATGAAACCGCTCATCAGCAGGATGATTGCCGCTGACAGTACGATTTGAAGTGCTGGCATCTGCAGGAAGATATTGGCGACCATCGCGAGGATGACGACCAGGAAACCCGCAAACAGGAAGCCTCCCATGAATGAGAAATCTCTTTTCGAAACCAGAGCAAATCCGGACAGTCCCATGAAAATTGCTCCAGTGCCGCCCAGAGCCGTGGCCACCATAGTCGGGCCGTTAGAAGTGGCCAGGTAGTGGTTTAGCATTGGTCCGAGGCCAATCCCCAGCAGTCCGGTGACCGCGAACACTACCAGGATACCTTTCGGGGAATTTTCAAATTTTGGCAATACGAACCATATCAGGCCCATTGCGCCAAGGGTGCAACCCAGAGATGCCATGTGCGGCAATCTGAGGAAGTATGAAATTCCTGCGGTGAAGGCAGCAAACAGAAGTGTAAGTGACAGTAGGCGGTAGGTGTCCCGCAATACTTTATTTGTTGTTAGCTCGCTGGCGCGATCAACAGTTTGAATAGCCAAAATAGACTCCAGTTCTTTTCAGTAAAATGTTAAATCGAGGATACCATTGAGTATCCCGGTTTCCTACACTAACCATAGGGTGTGTATGACCAAATTTCAATAACTCTCTACGCTTAACGATAGCAATTAGATCAAATTTTCAGTATTATGGCCAGCTTGCATCGACAATCTATCGCAGGACATCGGAGAGGTGGCAGAGTGGTCGAATGCGGCGGTCTTGAAAACCGTTGAGGGGTTAAACCCTCCGGGGGTTCGAATCCCTCCCTCTCCGCCATTTGTGCAATGCAAATGCAACTGTCCTGTAATCTACTACCGCTCAATGTTCGTAACAAGTCTCTCATAAACCATTGATTCAGAGTGCTTAAGTGCTATCGGCAGCTTTTTGAATCGATTCAATTGATTTTGCTGGTTGGCACAGGATGCGTTGTTGCCGGACCGTAGGCAAAATCGCGCATGTCAGGCTGGAATGCGGATGCCACAGGCCTAGTCGCGCGGCAGAACAAAGCCTTACCCGCGTCAACTGCCTTACCGTGGGCTGGCAGCTGTAGAGCGCGGGCGATATCCCGGGTAGGCTACATATTCGGGTAGTTCGGTCCGCCGCCGCCTTCGGGGACGACCCAGGTAATATTCTGGCTGGGGTCTTTGATATCGCATGTTTTACAGTGCACGCAGTTTTGCGAATTGATCTGAAAGACTTTGTCGCCGTCTTTTTCTACTATTTCATAGACGCCTGCCGGGCAATATCGCTGCGCGGGTTCTGCCCAGGTGGGAAGGTTTTTCGACAGCGGGATTGATGGATCGGCCAGTGTCAGGTGCGATGGCTGATCTTCTTCGTGATTGGTGTTCGACAGGAAAACCGAGCTGGGTTTGTCAAAGCTGATTTTACCGTCAGGTCTGGGGTAATGGATCATGTTGCTTTGTTCTGCGGTTTTCAGTGTGGCGTGATCAGGTGTTTCGTCTTTCAAGGTAAACGGCATCTTACCACCCAGGAAGTTCTGATCGATGAAGTTGAATGCAGCGCCGATAAAGGTGCCGAATTTGTGCAATGCGGGACCGAAGTTGCGGGAGGCATGCAGCTCTTTGTAAAGCCAGCTGTCATTGAAGTTGCTGGTGTAGGCGTGGAGTTCCTTGCCAGTACTCTCAGCATCCTGTGACAGTTCTTCGAATATCGTCTCCGCGGCGATCATTCCGCTTTTCATGGCGGTATGGCTGCCCTTGATTTTTGCGAAGTTCAGGGTTCCGGCGTCGCAGCCGACAATCAACCCGCCCGGGAAAGTCATTTTTGGCAGTGAATTTAACCCGCCTTTCACGATGGCTCTGGCGCCGTAGGAAATACGCTCACCACCTTCGAGTACCGACTTAATAGTGGCGTGATGTTTAAACACCTGGAATTCATCGAAAGGGCTGAGGTGTGCGTTGTCATAACTTAAGTCGACAATCAGGCCAACCACCACTTGCTGGTCATCCAGGTGGTAGAGGAATGAGCCGCCGGTCGCCCCGCTTTCACCTAGTGGCCAACCTGCGCCGTGGACAACCAGGCCCGGCTGATGTTTGTCTTTATCAACCTTCCATAGCTCTTTAATACCGATGCCATAGTGCTGCGGGCTCTTGCCTTCGTCGAGGTCAAATTTACTGATCAGCTGCTTGCCCAGATGGCCGCGGCAGCCTTCTGCAAAAATTGTGTATTTAGCGCGCAGTTCCATACCCGGTTCATGGCTGTCTTTTGGTTTGCCATCAGCGCCGATACCCATATCACCGGTGGCGACACCGGCTACACTGCCGTCGTCGTTGTAGAGGATCTCGGCGGCGGCAAAACCGGGGAAAATTTCAACGCCCAGCGCCTCTGCCTGTTCACCGAGCCAGCGTGCCACATTGCCCAGACTGACAATGTAGTTGCCGTCGTTGTGCATGGGCTTCGGGATCATGAAGTTGGGCACCTGATAGGATTTTTCCATACTGGTGTAGAAGTGCATGACGTCACCGGTAACAGCAGTGTTCAATGGCGCCCCTTTTTCTTTCCAGTCGGGGAACAGTTCGGTGAGTGCGGTTGGTTCGAGGATCGCGCCAGACAGAATGTGAGCGCCTATTTCTGAACCTTTTTCCAGAACCACAACGCTGAGTTCCTTGCTCTTTTCGGCGGCCAGTTGCATTAGTCGACAAGCTGTGGCCAGCCCGGCGGGTCCGCCGCCGACAATCACCACGTCAAAGTCCATCGATTCTCTTTCAGTAGTCACAGATTATTCTCACTGTTTGACACGCCGGGGTTAAAATTGATTGCCGACAGGTAAAATGCTCAGCTGCTGCATTATAGTAGTAGCGGCCGGTTAACAACACACTTCCGGCCATGAAATTGATAATGTGTGCCGGTTTGTCGCTATCGGACCTTTTGCCAGCCCGGCAGATCAGGATTGTTGCTGTTCTCGCTGACGAACGACAGAAAAGACTGTGTTTAAATATAATCGATTGTGTTTTGACAAGATTTCCCGACTACAGTAAACAGATATGACATTGTCTCAAGAGTTGCCCATCTATGCGCCGTGAAATAGCTATTGTTGAAGACGAGCCGGCTCTGCAGGCAAATTACAAAGAAGTGCTGGAGCGCAACGGCTACAGCGTGTCTGCCTATGCAACCCGCAGCGAGGCGCTGGCGGCTTTTAAGGTCGGTTTGCCGGAGCTTGCCATTATCGACGTCGGTCTGGGTGAAGAGATCGAGGGTGGGTTTGAGCTGTGCCGGGAGCTGCGCAGCATGGCACCGCTGCTGCCAATTGTGTTTTTGACCGCCAGGGATTCAGAGCTCGATACAATTTCAGGCTTGCGACTCGGGGCGGATGATTATTTAACCAAGGATGTCAGTCTGGAGCAGTTAGTGGCAAGAGTGGTGGCGTTGTTTCGCCGCCTGGATGCGTTTAGCCAGCCCGACCTCCCCGAGGATATCCTGCACATTGGCGAGCTGACAATCGACCTGAAACGAATGTCGGCGGGCTGGCAAAATAAACCGGTAGAGCTTTCAGTGACTGAGTTGTGGATGGTCCATGTGCTGGCGCGTCACCCTGGTCATGTTAAATCCAGACAGCAGTTAATGGATGCGGCAAATGTAGTGCTGGACGATGCAACAATAACGTCTCATATAAAAAGAATTCGAAAGAAATTTCTACTGGTTGATCCGCAGTTTGATTGTATTCAAACGGCCTATGGTATGGGGTATCGGTGGAATAGTGGCTGATCACGCGGTATGAGTTTACGCGCTCAGTTGTTACTGGTCAGCTTGTCCTTATTGATTTTGCCATGGGCAGTTTTTTTATTCATTGTCGAGCTTGATCGCAACCTGCGCGAGAGTCAGGTGCAGGGTAGTCAGGCACGTGCGCAGGCTGCGGCAAGGCTGTTATCAGCAGACCGCTGGCAACAAAAACGAGTACGACCAGAATCTAAAACGTTGCTGGCCATGCAACTCGAAAACGCCGTTCTGCTCGATGGCTACGCCGATGACTGGTCTCGTTTCGAAATGGAGCGGCGGCGGTTTACTTATGTGCAAAATAAAGTTGCCGTCGTACACGATGATCTTGAGGCCGCCAGTGAAATAAGTATATTGTCAGCGGTGCGCAATGGCCGGCTGTATTTGTTTGTGCGTGTCACAGACGATAAATTTATTTATCACAGCCCCGGTAACCGCAGTATGGCTAATGGTGACAACGTGATAATTCGCGTGCCTGATGAAACCGGTGAAATAAGAAGATATACATTCCAATGGCAGGCGCAGGGTGAAGCTTCCGGTCGCTACTACGGAGCGCCTTTTGAGGGTGAGCGTCCGATACTTACAAATTCCGAGTATCGTGCAGCTATGACACTGACAGCGACCGGCTATAACGTTGAGATGCGTATGCCGTTGCCACAGGACGGTAAGTTCGGGTTGTCGGTTATTGATGTTGATAAACCAGGCGGCGTATCACGCTGGACCGGAATGTTTAATCCGAATGAACTGGATGATATCGGGCAGCTTCGTTTTATTAATACAGATTTTAACCGCCTTATCAGTGCCTACGCTGAGCCCGGTATGCGGTTGCGGGTTTTTGATAGTCAGGGTTGGCTGATGGCAGACGTGGATCACCGTCTGCCGGATGCAGACGTGGGTGTTTTTGATCTCGACAAAGCTAACGTGTTTGATGCGGTGGTTTACCGTTTCATTTCATGGTCGCTGGCGAAAAATGTAACTGCTGAAAAAATGCCTGAGATTGATAGTGGCAAGCTGAATAAGAATGAGTTTGACCTGCTGGAGCGCATCGATGACAAGGGATCACTGTTTTTAAAGGACAAATACGATCGTGTTTTTCTGACCACTCTGGGCCGGGTTGAGGTCAACGATGATCTGTACGGTTACCTGTTGTTGCAAAAACCCCGTGCAGCACTCACCGCACTTACCGAAACCGCTATGTTGCGTCTGGTGAAAATATTTGGCTTTGCGATTTTGCTGGTGGCATCCATTCTGATATTTTTTGCTTCACTCATCTCATGGCGGGTGCGAAAGTTACGTAATGAAATAGAAAGTGCTGTTTCAAGCGAGGGTAAAATAACCGGCCAGGTGACCCGATCAAAGGCGCGGGACGAGATCGGTGATTTGTCCCGCAGCTTTGATAACATCATCGGTCGACTTGGAAATTACACGGGCTACCTGCAGTCACTCGGATCAAAGTTGTCGCATGAGCTTCGTACACCGCTAAGTGTGGTGACTACTTCGCTTGAAAATATCGATAGAAATTCACTGGATCACCGGGCCGCTGTCTCTATTGATCGCGCAGGGGAGGGGGCGGCCAGACTGCAAAAGCTCATTCGCAATTTATCCGAGGCCAGCAGTCTTGAAGAAACCATTAGTCTGTCGAAGAAAACAGAAGTCAATCTGGTTGACTGGATACAGGTGGCGCAGCAGGTTTATTCTGATACCTGTAAAGACCGCTATGTCGCATTAAATTTAAACGTAACAGGGCAGGCGGTGGTTTTTGCCTCCGTAGAGCTGTTGCATCAGCAGCTCGATAAGCTTATCTCAAATGCGATGGATTTCAGCCCGCCCCAGTCGACGATAACACTGGGTCTATCCAGTGAAATAAAAGGCCTGGTGACAGTGTCGGTGGAAAACGAGGGTTCCAGTCTGCCGGTGTCGATGGGTGAGGAGTTGTTCCAGCCAATGGTAACTGAGAGAAATGCGCGTGATGATCAGCCCCATATGGGATTGGGTCTGTATATAGTCAAGTTGATCGCTGACTATCACGGCGGATCAGTTGCCGCGATGGATTTACCATCGCGACAGTCCGTCAGGTTTGTGATTGATTTTCCGCTGCTGTAACGATATTGCTTTTACGCAAACTCGTTTATTATCGCGTTGAGTGTACTGCTTGGCTGCATAGCGGCCGTGGCTTTCGGTATATCCGGATGGTAGTAACCACCGACATCGACTGATGATCCCTGGCTTTCGTTAAGTTCTGAAAATATCTTGTCTTCGTTGTCAGTGAGAGCTTTAGCGACCGATGTAAATTGCCGAGCAAGTTCGGCGTCATCGGTTTGTGCCGCCAATGCCTGTGCCCAGTACAGCGCCAGATAAAAATGGCTACCGCGAGTGTCTATTTCACCCACTCTGCGCGAAGGGGATTTACCGTTGTTAAGTAGTAGTTCGGTGGCACTGTCCAGGGTTTTACTCAGCACCGTTGCTTTTGAATTATCGGTAGTTTGGGCCAGGTGTTCAAGCGATACCGCAAGCGCGAGAAACTCGCCCAGCGAATCCCATCGCAGGTGATTTTCCTGTTGAAATTGTTGCACATGCTTGGGAGCTGAGCCGCCGGCGCCGGTTTCGAACAGTCCGCCGCCGTTCATTAATGGAACAATCGAAAGCATCTTGGCACTGGTGCCTAATTCGAGTATCGGGAACAGATCGGTGAGGTAGTCACGCAATACGTTGCCGGTCACCGAGATTGTATTTTCGCCTTTGCGGATGCGGTCGAGTGTGTAGCGGGTAGCCTCAGCGACCGCCATGATTTTAATTGTCAGACCTTCGGTGTCATGATCTGCAAGATAGCTGTTAACCTTGGCGATTAATTGTGAATCGTGCGCGCGATTTGCGTCGAGCCAGAATACTGCTGGCCAGTTGGTGGCTTTTGCACGATTGACAGCAAGCTTAACCCAGTCTTGTATGGGGCCGTCTTTAACCTGGCACGCCCGCCATATATCGCCGGTTTCTACTGAGTGCTCCATTAGCACGTCACCGGCGCTGTTTGTGACGGTTATGGTGCCGTTTGCGGGGCAGGTGAAAGTTTTGTTGTGAGAGCCGTATTCTTCAGCCTTTTGAGCCATCAGGCCGACATTGGGGCATGTACCCATAGTGGCCGGATCGAAAGCGCCATGTTCTTTGTGAAACTTTATGGTCTCTTCATAGAGCGATGCGTAGCAGCTGTCAGGGATGATGGCCTTGGCGTCTTGCAGTACACCTTCTTTGTTCCACATCTTGCCTGAGCTTCTGATCATAGCCGGCATTGAAGCATCGACGATGACATCGCTTGGTACGTGTAAGTTAGTTATGCCTTTGTCAGAATTAACCATGGCGATGTCCGGGCGCGCGTCGAATTCTGCCTGAATGTCTGCTTCGATCTCGCGTTTTTTTTCGTCGGGCAGTTTTTCGATGGCGTTGAGTAAATTGCCGAATCCGTTGTTAACGTTTACGCCGATCTCATTGAAAGTGTTTTGATGTTTGTTAAACAGATCTTTGAAGAATGACTGGACCGCATGGCCGAAAATAATCGGGTCCG
This sequence comes from uncultured Granulosicoccaceae bacterium, assembly GCA_937922015.1. Classification (GTDB taxonomy): domain Bacteria; phylum Pseudomonadota; class Gammaproteobacteria; order Granulosicoccales; family Granulosicoccaceae. Next base: position 21,031 of record CAKZVB010000228.1, on the reverse strand, counting down.
ATATTTTCATCATGGTGGCTTTTAAATGCAGCGAGTACAGTACACCTTGTTGTCTGGCGTCTTCGACCTCGTTGTCGAGGAAGTTGAGCAAGGCATTGCGGCTCATAAAAGTAGCGTCGAAAATTTCCCCTGCGATAACCGGAATTGATTCCAGTAGCACTGTTGATGTGCCATCAACCGCGGTGTGAGCGACCTGCAGGTTGTCGTCTTTGTTAATGGTTAATGATTTTTCATTGGACCTGAAATCACCGGACGACATCGTGCTTACGTGTGTTTTTGAGTCTGCCGACCACGCGCCCATTGAGTGCGGGTTTTTCTTTGCGTAATTCTTAACGGCCGCCGGTGCCCGGCGATCTGAATTGCCTTCGCGCAGGACCGGGTTGACTGCGCTGCCTTTTACAGTGTCATAACGCTTGCGAATTTCATGTTCCTGTGGAGTTTGAGGGTTGTCCGGGTGGTCTGGAATGTCGTAACCCTGATTTTGCAGTTCCTGTATTGCCTCTTTTATCTGCGGCACTGAAGCGCTGATGTTGGGCAGCTTTATGATATTGGCGTGTGGCTGTGTAGCGAGTTTCCCCAGCGCGGCGAGGTGATTTTCCACTTGTTGGTCGGTTGGCAGATTGTCGCTGAACGCATTAAGAATTCGCCCCGACAGTGAGATGTCTGCGGTTTCTACCTGAATACCGGCAGTGCTGCCAAATGCCTGCACAACAGGAAGCCAGGACAATGTGGCCAAAGCGGGGGCTTCGTCTGTCCATGTGTAGATGATTTTTGCGTGGTCTGATGACAATTTCAGTACCTATGGGTTTTTGGGTTAGTGAAATTCCGAACCGGGGCCGGCAGGTGTATTCTGTCAGGCAGTTGCGTATCGGGTATGAGGGAACCTGCGATTATAGCTAATCGTAGCGCCATACAAAAGGTTGGGGCGTCGTGGTTCGATGCTGTGAATCAACCTTCCGGGGAAATGTGAGCGGTGCATGGTCTATCTAGCGGTGCATGTTTAAACAACCTGAAGTTCTTTCCGCTCAGGTCTCTTTTTGACGCATGGCTAAAAAGTGATCGTACCGCTGACGAGCCACTGCGTTGTTGCGCAAGCCTTCCAGCACCGCGCACTCTGGTTCATGCACATGCTTGCAGTCGTTGAATTTGCAGTCCATGGAAAGATCGCTTATTTCCTTGAAGCCGGCCTGTACATCAATTTCCGACAGATGATCCAGCGCAAATTGCCGCACACCGGCGGAGTCGATAATAGCGCCGCCAGAGGGCAGATCGTACCAGGTGGTGACCGTGGTGGTGTGTTTGCCAAGCCCTGAAATCTCTGACAAAGCGCCTGTTTTGGTGTCAATATCCGGTAGCAGGCGATTGAGCAGAGACGACTTGCCGACACCCGACTGGCCAACCAGAATGGATACCTGCGATTCGAGGGCTTTAGTCAGTTGCTGCAGGCCGGTGTTGCCTTCTGTGCTGCATCGAATTACCTGATAGCCGATGTCGCTGTATATTTTCTCCAGCGAATTTGCGGCGGCTTCGGTGTCGTGATCGAGAAGATCTGTTTTATTTATAACCACCAGCAATTCAACCCCGATATGGCGTGAGGCTACGGAATAGCGATCAATAAGCAGCGGATCAAATGGTGGTTTCGGCGCTGTGACCGCGATTAACTGTGTGACGTTGGCGGCGATTGCCTTGGCCTGTTTGCGCCGGTCTGTGCGGGCCAGCGTGCTGCTGCGGGGTTGAACAGCGGTCACCCGTATCGGCTGTTCGACGGATTGCCGGGAGTCGACTGTTTCAAAACTGACCTCGTCGCCACAGACGATCAGGCCCAGCTTTTTAAGTGGGGCGGCCTTTAGATAGTTACCCGCGGGATCGGCCAGTATCAACTCCGCTCCGTAGTTTGCGATCACCCGACCGGTCTGCGTGGTCGTTTCCGTCATTTAGACAAGGATCTTACGGCGTGGTTGATGTTGTGCATAGGTGATTCCGGAGGGTAGTGGCTTGATTGTGAATTGGCTGTACTGGAGATGGCTGAGCGCTTATTGTACTCTGCGTCAGTTGATGTCGCGAATTTTGCGGCCTGAGTAGATTCTGGAGCAAGTGCCCAAATGAGTGAAGTTTCACCCGATAACCTGATTTGGATTGATCTGGAAATGACAGGTCTGATTCCCGAGTCTGATCGGATTATCGAAATAGCAACGATCATGACCGACTCTGATCTTAATATCCTCGAGGAGGGGCCGGTGGTGGCAATTCACCAGCCGGATAGCATCCTTGAAGGTATGGATGAATGGAATACCACCCATCACAACCGTTCAGGGCTGGTCAAACGGGTGCAGGAAAGTCATTACTCAGCTGCAGATGCACAACGCATCACCATTGAGTTTCTGGAAAAATGGGTAGATGCCGGAGTCAGTCCGATGAGCGGAAACAGCATTTGTCAGGATCGGCGGTTCCTGGCGAGGTATATGCCCGAGCTGGAAGCGTACTTTCATTATCGAAACCTGGATGTCAGCAGCGTCAAAGAGCTGGCGAAACGATGGGCCCCGGCAGTGCTTGAAGGGGTTAAAAAAGAGGGCTTGCATCTGGCACTCAGTGATATTCGCGATTCGATCAATGAATTGCGGCATTATCGCCAAACTTTCTTTCGCGAAAGTTTACTATGAATCCTTTCTCTGCGAATCTGACCGTATAACTTTGGATCACACGCCCCCCGATATGCTGCAAGCGGCTGAAATAACCTGTGCAAAAATGCCTGCTACTTCAGGTTTTGAACCATTCTCTGGTGAGATCTGTCTTTTTATGGAACTCTGTAAGCCGTCGTCGGGTCTACTGGACCGTCGATGTGGTAGCGGCACGGGGTCCGGTCGCATCGTGGTGGCGGTCAGTCTCTCAGGAATAATGCAGGTATGAGTGAGAGGGACAATGATCACGCTCTGGTAAAAAGAGTGCAGGCAGGAGAGAAGGCGGTATTTGATCTGCTGGTATTGAAATATCAGCACAAAATCGCCAACTTGGTCTCAAGATTGGTACACGATCACTCTGAAGTACAGGATGTTACCCAGGAAACGTTTATCAAGGCTTATCGCGCGCTGCCGAACTTTCGTGGTGATAGCGCGTTCTACACCTGGATATACCGGATAGCGATTAATACCGCAAAAAATCACCTGGCGTCGATGTCGCGCCGGATAACTGACGGGACGGATACTGCAGAAGCTGAGCAGTACGTCACAGCCACCGCGCTGCATGATGTAGCAGACCCTGCCCGGGAAATGATGACTGACCAGATTGCGATGGTTGTCGAGCAGACGATTGGTGCACTGCCGGATGAACTTAAAACAGCAATTACGCTCAGAGAACTACAAGGAATGTCCTATGAGGAGATCGCTCAGGTAATGGATTGTCCCATCGGGACGGTTAGATCAAGGATTTTCAGAGCACGGGATGCTATAGATCAAAAGCTTCGTCCACTAATAGACGAGACTGGAACAGAAGAATAAGTATGTCTGAAAAATATACATCAATGGGTAACAAGAATATTAAATATCCTGACCCTGAGGAGCTCTCGGCGCTTGTCGACGGTGAGTTGGCAAATGACGTTGAAGCGCTTCTCGAAGGGGTAAGTTGTGATGAGTCCTGTCGGGCGGCATGGCAACGCTTTCATTTGGTGCGAGATGTCATCCAGAAAGACTACCGATCAGCGCTGCCGCTGAATTTTGCAGCGAACGTCAGTAAGCAAATAGCCGGGGAAGATAATTACTCCGCCGTGGCTGTTGGCAGTGATGCCGACGACAGCAACATTGTTTCTCTGTTGCCGGAAAACGCAAAGAAAAGCCGTCGTCGCAAAAACAGCAATGGTGACGGTGGTGCACGTCGGCAGTGGCTGCCAGTGGCCGGCCTGGGTTTAGCTGCAAGTGTCGCCGCTGCAGGCTTCATGGCATGGCAGCTAACCCGCAACAATAGCTCACTACAGAATGATCCGGTGAGTGTGGTGAGCACCGAAAACCAAAGCTCTGACAATCCAGTGCTGGTCGCGGCAAATGAGACCGATCAGCCAATGATTCTTGCCGGCACTTCGGTACCGACGGCCTATAAAAATGCTGTCGGTACCCGCTGGCAGGTATCTACAGCGACTCCACGTAACCGGCAGGTGGAGAATCGATTGAACTCTTTGTTACTGAATCATCTGGAAGACTCGGCCATGGGGCGGGTGCAGGGCATGATGGCGCATTCGAGAGTAGTGGCTTATGACTCGGTTCCGGTTAATGAAAGTTTCTAGGCTTCAGGGGTCTGCAGTAGCAGTAGTTCTGCTGCTTTGCAGCGTGCTGTTGCCACGTGTGGCTTTGTGCGGGGATTCTAAGGCGGATAAGGAGCCGGTTAAATTAGAGCAACTGGCACCGCGACAAAAACCTGGCCGCGACTGGATAGAAAAAATGTCCAGTGCGATGCAGAACCTGACTTACACAGGCACCTTTGTGTACATGCACGATGACGACGTCGAAGCCATGCGGATCTACCATAGCAAGATGGACGGCATAGAACACGAGCGACTGGTGTCGCTGAATGGCGAGGCTCGCGAGATCATTCGCAACGCCGATAGTGTGGTTTGCATTTGGCCCGGCAGTAAATCGGTGATTGTCAGTAAAACTCAGCCGCGGACTCCGTTTCCACAGTTTGACCCCGAACAACTATCGCTTCTTGAGTTGTTTTACGAGTTCAGAAAGGTGGGTAGCGCAAGGGTGGCAGGTCGGCCGGTCAAAGTGATCGACATCACTCCTCTTGATAGCTATCGCTATGGATATCGCTTATGGGTAGATGCAAGTACCTTTTTGTTGCTTCGATCGGCAATGAGTGATTCCAAAGGAAAAATTATCGAACAAGTGATGTTTACCAATATCAAGTATCCGCAGAATATCCCTCTGGAAATGTTTAATGCGTCGATCTCCGGCAAAAAACACGAGTGGCTGACCGATAGTTCTCTGACCCTTCCGGTGGCACCAAAGGTCAATGCCGATATACCTGGTGTTGACCAGATGTCTCTGCCGGGTGGATTCGAACTGGTTTCGGACAAAGTAACTCCGGTGGCAGGTACCGAATTTACCGTTCGTCGGCAGATGTATTCTGACGGGCTGGCGTCGTTGTCGGTGTTTATTGCCAATGCTCAGGATCAATCGTCCGGTGGCATTCTGCATGGCGCTTCATCAATGGGGGCGGTACATGCTTTTGGAGTTCAGCACGACAAATGGCACGCCACCGTTGTCGGGGAAGTGCCGCATGTGACGGTTAAAATGCTGGCTGAATCATTGTTGTTCGCTGCGCGCTAACGCATGCATTCTAATGTCAGCGCCCGGGTCACGGCCGTAACTGAAGATCAGATTTCCGTGGGTGTTATGCGCGAACTGTGTGCCGGCTGCGACGGACGTTGCGGGTTTCTGGCACTCGTACCGGCCAGGGACGGTGGGGTCTGTCTCTCGAAGCGACATTTCAGCAGTTTTCCTGATGGCGAATTAACAGCGGCAGGATCGGGCGGGCACGTCAGCATTTCGGTGCCGTCAACAACATTGATCGGCTTGTCATCGCTGGTTTATCTCACACCACTGCTGCTTATGCTATTATCAGCGGTCGCATGTTTCCGTTTCTATAGCCAATCGGATGCCGCTGTCGCACTCTGCGCTGGTTTTGGTTTAGGTTGCGGATTTGTTGTAGTCCGCCTGTTACTGGGCAGGCTTGAACAAACGCATTTGGCGGGAACGCTCTTAATTAAGGCACGATAAAAAATCCAGTAGCCTCTCGATTGTGGTTCGTCCCGGTGTTTGTTAATCGACGTGACGTGTGGTCGTGCACATCAGCTTTTTCAGGCCGAATCCGTATCGTAGATAAAATTTAACCCTAATTGCTGTGATCAGGAGAATAAAATGATTGGTGCAGGCGGACTGTTACGACACACTGCCAGTCGCATCTTTGCGCTGCTTTTCATGATGGCCCCGGCCCAGGTGCTGGCTGATCTGCCGGACTTTACCGAGTTGGTGGAGCAAAACCACAAGTCTGTAGTCAACATCAGTACCACAGCAAAAAGTGAAGAGGTGCGCAGTCAGCCAGGGCGACCGGGGCCTGACATGGATGACAATCCGTTTGGTGAGTTTTTCCGCAAATTTCTTGAACAACAGCAGCAAAATTCGCCCGAGTCCCAGGAGCAGAGCTTTCAACAAGAGCCGCGACCGGATGGCTTGCAGCGTCAGCAGTTTGATTCTGACTCATTAGGTTCAGGGTTTATTGTTTCCTCTGACGGGTATGTACTGACCAACAATCACGTTGTCGACGGTGCAGAAGAGATCATTGTGCGTTTGCATGATCGGCGGCAGTATGTGGCGGAGTTGATAGGCAAAGACCCCCGCAGTGATGTGGCGGTATTGAAGATTGAAGCAACTGACCTGCCGGCCGCACGGATCGGTAAATCAAGTGATCTCAAGGTCGGTGAGTGGGTGCTTGCTATTGGTTCGCCTTTCGGGTTTGATTTTTCAGTGACCGCTGGCATCGTCAGTGCCAAGGGCAGATCCCTGCCGCGTGAGAATTACGTTCCTTTTATTCAGACCGATGTTGCGATCAATCCGGGGAACTCAGGCGGGCCGCTGTTTAACCTGGCCGGTGAGGTGGTTGGAATAAACTCTCAAATATACAGCCGCACCGGTGGCTTTATGGGATTGTCTTTTTCGATACCCATTGAGATGGCCATTGACATTGCTGAGCAGCTAAAAGAAAACGGTGCGGTGTCGCGCGGCTGGCTCGGTGTGATTATTCAGGAGGTCACCCGCGAGCTGGCAGAATCGTTTTCAATGGCGACAGCACACGGGGCGCTGATTTCAAGAATTCTGCCGGACAGCCCCGCCGCGGACTCTGAGCTTAGAGTAGGCGATGTGATTGTCGGTTTTAACGGTGGCTACGTCGATAAATCCAGTTCACTGCCACCACTGGTCGGGCAGGTGCGGGCCGGTGGCAGTGCGACGGTTGATGTTATCCGGGAAGGTGAAAAAGTAACCTTTGATATTGTGATCGGTGAACTGCCAGGTGCGGAAGAACTCGCCTCCAGCAGACTGCCATCGCCGGTCAAAGTCAGCAACAAGCTCGGCCTTGAGGTAGCCCCGATAGATGACGCTACGCGTGAAAAACTGGGTAGCGGTGGCGTGGAAGTTAAAGTGGTCTCTGACGGACCAGCCAAAACGGCAGGGATCCGCGAAGGTGATATTCTGACGATGATAGACAATACTCATATCGATAATATTGAAGATTTTGAAAATTCCATGAACGATGTTGCGTCGGGTGCGGCGATTGCGATATTGGTTCAGCGAGATCAGGGGCCGATATTTCTGGCGCTTACGGTAGAGTAGTTTTGTTTGGCCGGTAATTCACCAGAACTTATTCTCTACAGCCGATATGCATGTCATCTTTGTGATGACATGTTTCATACACTGCAGGATTTCTCCAAAGACATGCGATTTACAGTCACCGTTGTCGATATCGACGACGATCCAAACCTGAGCCGGCGCTACAACGAAGCAGTACCGTTACTTACCTGTGCAGGTGTTGAAGTATGTCGACATTTCTTTGATCTCGAAGCCCTCAAGCGGGCGCTGACTGCAGTGCGTGGTGAGTCATGATAGAACAGTCGCACATTAGAAATTTCTCGATAATTGCGCATATTGATCATGGCAAATCAACCATTGCGGATCGGTTTATTCAGAACTGTGGCGGCCTAGAAGCACGTGAGATGTCGGCCCAGGTTCTGGACTCAATGGATCTTGAGCGTGAACGTGGAATTACCATTAAGGCGCAATCCGTATCGCTGTCTTACACCGCCAAAGACGGAGAAACATATCAGCTTAACTTTATCGACACACCGGGGCACGTTGATTTCTCCTACGAAGTGTCGAGATCATTAGCTGCCTGTGAAGGGGCGCTGCTAGTGGTCGATGCATCGCAAGGTGTAGAGGCTCAGAGCGTTGCCAACTGTTATACCGCGATAGAACAGGATCTGGAAGTCATACCGGTACTTAACAAAATTGATCTGCCTGCTGCAGACCCGGAGCGGGTTGTTGATGAAATAGAAGAAATAATAGGCATCGAGGCACACGATGCAGTGCATTGCAGTGCCAAGACAGGCGAGGGAATTACCGATGTCCTGGAGATGCTGGTTGAACGTGTGCCAGCACCGGAAGGCAATCAGGAAGAGCCGTTGCAGGCACTGATTATCGACTCGTGGTTCGATAACTTTGTGGGGGTTATCTCACTGGTTCGAATAATTAATGGCGGCATAAAGAAACGCGACAAAATGCGAATCATGTCCACCGGGAGAAGTTTTCAGGTTGATTCCGTTGGCGTATTTTCACCCAAGCGAGTTGAAACCGGAGAACTCAATACTGGTCAGGTGGGGTATGTAATTGCCGGTATCAAAGAGATCGATGCGGCGCGAGTGGGTGACACTATCACGCTTGAGAGTCGTCAATGTGAAAAGCCTCTGGATGGATTCAAAGAGGTACAGCCCAGAGTATTTGCAGGTTTGTATCCGGTAAGTTCTGATGATTACGAATCTTTTCGCGATGCGCTTCAGAAACTAAAGCTCAATGATTCGGCACTTGCCTATGAACCCGAAACCTCAACGGCTTTAGGTTTCGGTTTCCGCTGTGGTTTCCTTGGCATGCTGCACATGGAAATTGTGCAGGAAAGACTGGAACGCGAATACCAGTTAGATCTGATCACCACGGCACCCACCGTAATCTATGAATTGCTCGATGTAAAAGATGAGATCAGCTACATCCACAATCCGTCTCAGCTACTTGCACCAAATCTGTTATCTGAGGTACGCGAGCCCATTATACAGGCCAACATTTTGGTCCCGCAGGAGCACCTGGGTGATGTAATTACTCTGTGTATCGAAAAGCGTGGTGTGCAAAAAAACATGCTGTACGCAGGCAGGCAGGTTGCACTCACCTATGAGATGCCGCTCAGTGAAGTGGTTCTTGATTTTTTTGACAAGCTTAAATCCGTAAGCCGGGGTTATGCTTCTTTTGACTACAGCTTTTTGCGTTTTCAGGCCTCTGATCTGGTGAAAGTTGATGTCATGATCAATGGTGAGACGGTCGATGCGCTGGCGGTTATTGTGCACAAGGATCGCTCGCAGTCGCGGGGGCGTGATCTTGCAGAGCGCATGAAAGAACTCATCCCTAGACAAATGTTTGATGTTGCCGTTCAGGCGGCAATTGGTACTCATATCATTGCGCGTAGCAATGTAAAAGCGCTGCGTAAAAATGTAACTGCCAAATGTTATGGCGGAGACATCACGCGTAAAAAGAAATTGTTGGAAAAACAAAAAGCAGGCAAGCGCCGCATGAAGCAGATCGGCCGTGTAGAAATACCGCAGGAAGCTTTTCTGGCAGTATTGCAAGTTGATAATAAATCGGGGGGTTAACGGCGTCGAACGTCGATACGGCTAATGAATATAGACTTTTCTTTGGTGTTGGTGATTTTCACATTACTGTGTGGTGTCATCTGGTTTATCGGTTCCATAATATTCGGCAAGCCCGAAAGCGATGTGGTGGAGTATGCCAGGTCGTTTTTTCCGCTGTTATTGCTGGTGTTGGTGCTGCGCTCTTTTGTTTTCGAGCCTTTCCGGATTCCCTCTGGCTCTATGAAGCCTACCTTATTGGTGGGTGATTTCATTTTGGTGAACAAGTTTGCCTACGGTGTGCGGTTGCCGGTTATACACAAAAAAATACTGGATACAGGCAAACCTGAAAGAGGTGATGTCTCTGTCTTCCGGTATCCTAAACAGCCTGAACTTGACTACATTAAGCGTATCGTCGGTGTGCCTGGCGATATATTGCAGTATCGCGATAAAAAACTGACGGTTAACGGCGTGCTGGCCAGTCAGGAATCACTGGGTGAATACGACGATCCGGACGGAGCTACCTCTATCAGCTTCGAAATTGTTGAAGATCTGGTTGGTGTAGAGCACAGAATGCTTAACTCGTCGTCTCCCCGACGCGGCGATTTTGAAGTAGAAGTTCCTGAGGGAATGTATTTTGCTATGGGAGATAACAGAGATAACAGTAACGACAGTCGGTTCTGGGGTTTTGTCCCGGAAGACCACCTCGTTGGCAAGGCATTCATGGTGTGGATGCATTTCAATTGGGATAATGGTTGGGTCAAATGGAGCAGGATCGGCGAAGGTATTCACTAGAGGCTGAGTAAAATGTTGAAATGGCTTGGGGGCTTAATCCTCGCTGGCGTCGTATTAGTGACTGGTTTCCAGTTGATTCCGGTTTATATGGCAAACCACAAGGTAAACAAAATTGTTGCCAACGTTGTAAAGGATACCAGCCTTAAAAAGCGCCCGAAACGCGAGGTGATAAGTGCCTTGCAGGGTCAGTTTAGAGCCCAGGATCTGTCCCATCTTGATCCTAAAGAGGTGGTCAAGGTCGCCAGAGATGAAAATGGCGAGCTGGTTCTTGATGTGAAATACGAAGAGCGCCGAAAATTGATGTACAATCTGGAAATCGTTGCAGGCTTTGATGAGCAATTCACCAATTGAGATTCACGATTGAATAACAGGCGGGGGATTGAAATTGGTTAAATTTGATTACGGTCGACAGATTCCTCGCTAAAAAACTCAACTACGAGTTTACCAACAAAACTCTTATTCAAGAGGCTTTGACGCACCGCAGTGTCGGTTCCAGAAACAATGAGAGACTGGAATTTCTCGGTGACGGAGCCCTTAACTTCGTCATCGCCTCTGAAATTTATCGCCTGAAACCCGCTTATAATGAAGGCCAGCTGAGTCGTCTGCGCGCCAACCTGGTCAGGGGTATCACCCTTGCAGAAATCGCTCGCGAAATCGGCCTGGGTGATTACGTCAAACTTGGCTCCGGAACGCTGAAAAGCGGAGGCTTTGATCGCTCATCCATACTTGCAGATACCGTAGAAGCGTTGCTGGGTGCGGTCTATCTTGATGGCGGTTTCGAGGCAGTGCATCAGTCAGTGTGTTATCTATTTGAAGATCGTTTGCGAAATCTTCCCGCTGATGATCCGCTCAAAGATCCCAAAACCCGCTTGCAGGAATACCTTCAGGGCAGAAAACTGCCTGTTCCCGAGTATGAGTTAGTCCAGACTACTGGCAGCGATCATCAGCGTGAATTTCTGGTGTGCGCAAAGATATATAAACTGAATCTTGAAACGAGCGCCACTGGTACCAGCCGTCGTCGTGCTGAACAAGCAGCCGCGACCGTCGCCCTGAAAAAGCTTGAATCAGATCCTGATTCCTATACCTGAAACCCAGGCTAAACCATGAAATCCAGAACCTCTAATCGGAAACCAATTGACTAAACGTTGCGGCTATATCGCCATATCCGGCAGACCAAACGTTGGAAAATCTACGTTGCTCAATCGGCTAATCGGACAAAAACTCAGCATTACTGCGCATAAACCACAGACCACACGTCACGCATTGCTGGGAATCAACACCGTTGGTGATAGTCAGTTTGTCTACATTGATACTCCGGGCATACATAGTGGTGGCAAACGTACGCTAAATCGTGTGCTGAATAAAACTGCCTCGTCAGCCGCCACTGGCGCAGACGTAATGGTGTTTGTGGTGCAGGCACTTATCTGGAATGAAGATGACGACCTGGCGCTGGAGATAGTCAAGAGACAGAATCGTCCATGGATACTTGCGATTAATAAGATCGACAGAGTCACGCCTAAAGAAAAGCTGCTGCCGTGGATGCAGTCGTTGCCGGCAGTAGCTGAGGCGTCGGCGGTGGTACCGATTTCTGCGACCAAGGGAAATAATGTGGCGGCGCTTGAGGCAGAAATTGTAAAGCATCTGCCAGTAGCTGATTTCATGTTTGACGAAGACACGCTGACTGACCGCTCATCCCGATTTCTGGCCTCCGAACTTGTCAGAGAACAGCTGACGCGTTTTTTATCGCAGGAGCTTCCATACTCAGTGAGTGTGGAGATAGAGAAATTTGAACAAACCGACAAGCTGACCATAATTTCCAGTGTGATCTGGGTAGAAAAACAAAGTCAGAAATCTATAGTGATAGGAAAGGGCGGCAGCAGTCTGAAAGAAATAGGCAGTCGCGCCAGACACGAGATGCAAAAACTGTTTGATACCAAAATCCATCTCGAGTTATGGGTGAAGGTAAAAGACGGCTGGTCCGATGATGCGGCGATGATACGAAATCTGGGCTACGAATCGGAATGAGCAATACTCGACAGGACCTGCACCCTGCTTATGTAATCCATACCAGGTCCTATCGCGATACCAGCTTGATCATCGAAATATTTACGCCGACTCATGGCCGCGTGTCACTGCTTGTGCGTGGTGCTAAAAGCGGAAAAGTTCAAAAAGCTCTGGTGTTACAACCGTTTCGGATGTTACACGTGTCATGGACGGGACGCGGTGATTTGCCAGTACTCACTGCTGTGGAAGAAGCTGGTGCTTCAGTGCGACTGCAGGGGCAGGCACTGGCATGTGGCTATTACATCAACGAGCTTGTCTACTATCTCTTACCTAAAGACGTACCCGCCGAAGAACTGTTTGTACAGTACTGGCCGGTGGTTGAAGCGCTATTGCAGGAGCAGGGGCGCGATAATGCGCTCAGACAATTCGAATTCGCTCTGTTAGATCAAACCGGTTATGCACCGCTGTTGAGTCATGAAAAAGACAGCGATGTTGAAATCCAGCCCACCCGCGACTATCGATACCTGGTGCCCGATGGGCCGGTGCCTGCAGAGGTGGCCTCGCAAAAGGGTGTGGCTGTGAGTGGCCAGACCTTACTCGAGTTGGCAGCGATGCAGTATGATTCGCTTACCCATATCAGAGAGGCACGCGATTTAGCTCGCGCGCTTATCCATTATCAATTAAATGGTCGTGAGTTGTTGTCGCGATCATTATTCAGCAGTTTTAAAAGTATGCAGCCCACGGAGAAAACAGATGGATGATATATTTACGCTGTCCCATCGTGCTTTGACTTGCTGCAGCTTCGAGTGCAAGAAAAACGCACTGGCGAAACTTTCCGCGCTGGTATCGCAACCGTCGTTTGCCACAAATACTGAACAACCGCCCGAGTTGATCAGCGACGCGGGTCGTCCGGCATTGCCAATACTTGTTCATCCATCTCAGGTGGCGAGGCGTCGCCTTGGCAGTGTGTCGGGTCGGACGGGGTTGATTCATGCGGTTGCACACATAGAGTTCAATGCCGTTAACCTGGCGCTTGATGCGGTGTATCGTTTCCGCGGTATGCCGCACGATTATTACCGCGACTGGACACGCGTCGCCTGTGAAGAGTCCGTGCACTTTGAGCTGTTAGTGCACAGATTGCATGAACTGGGCAGCGACTACGGCGCACTGCCTGCCCATGGTGGAATGTGGGAGATGGCAGTGGCGACAAATTATGATGTCATGGTTCGCATGGCGCTGGTACCCCGTGTACTGGAAGCCCGTGGGCTTGATGTCACACCAGCCATGATAGACAAGCTGACGAAACATGGTGATCTCGATACTGTGAAAATATTTAAACGTATTCTCAGAGAGGAAATAGATCACGTGAGAATAGGCAATCGATGGTTTCAGGCGGTATGTGAATCCAGAAACCTTGAACCGACCGATATCTTTGGTAACTTACTGCGTAAGCATGGCCGTATTGCATTGCGTGGACCGTTTAACCGGGAGGCGCGACTGGAAGCCGGTTTTAGCGAAGCGGAATTGCTGGAATTAACAGAGCTTGAACAGGAATTTAAAAAAGAGTTTGCGGCTGAGAGTCCATCAGTGTGATGTGAGTCAGGTTAGTTCAAGCCGGCGTCAGGAGTTTGCCGTTCCAGTTGAAAAGTTTACAGGTGCTGTCATCGGCTAATGCTACTACTGCATGGTCGTTGTGCCAGTCCCCCAGAACAAATCGCTCTACCGATTGGCCGTCAATTATATGTTGATGCAGCGCGGGTCGATGGGTATGGCCGTGCAACAGCCGAGTGACAGAATGTTCTCTGGCCGTCTGCTGCAGGGTTGTATCGTTAATGTCTGTAATGTTTTCACTAAACGCTTTGCCGCCGCGTTCGCGGCTGGTGTCGCGGATCATGCGCGCGGTTTCTTCTCTTTCACTGATCGGACGGGATAAAAAACCGGTTTGCCAGTCGATGTTGCGTACCATCTCTCTAAACTGCTGATAGTCAGTATCGTCTGTGCACAGGGTGTCGCCGTGAAGCAGTAGCGTTGGCGTGCCGGCGAGCCTGACAGTGATAGAGTCCTCGCGGATAAGTGTGCCGCCAATACTATGTTTTACATAGTCTTCACCGAGAAGAAAGTCCCGGTTACCGTGCATGATGTACAAATCTACACCCTGACTGGTGAGGTCCGACAGCTGCCGGCCCACGTCTCTGGCTGTCTGATCACAGGCATCATCACCAATCCAGTACTCAAAAAGATCGCCAAGGATGTACAACTCATTGCAATCTTTGGCGACCTTCTCGAACAGTGAACCTGCAAGTGCCGTCAGTTCGGGGCGGCTTGCCTGCAGGTGAAGGTCAGATATTAGCAGCGAACGCATTACTACGCGGCATCAGACCTTACTGCGCTTTCAATAATGATAGCTTCCAATGGAACATCGCCCATACCACCGACATTGCCAGTGTCTACGGTGCTCATCGCCATGACTATATCCATCCCTGATACCACCTTACCAAACACACAATAGCCCCAGCCCTCAGGAGTTTCTGCGGTGTGATTTAGAAAGGTATTGTCCTTCACGTTTATGAAAAACTGGCAGGTGGCGGAGTGCGGGTTGCCGGTTCGTGCCATAGCGAGCGTGCCGGTGTCATTAGCCAGCCCGTTATTCGCCTCATTGTTTATGGCGCTTTGGGTGGGCTTTTGTTCCATGGCTTCGGTAAAGCCACCGCCTTGTACCATGAAGTTGGGTATGACGCGGTGAAAGATTGTGTTGTTGTATTGACCGGCGTCAACGTAGCTTAGAAAATTCTCGCAGGAGAGGGGGGCTTTGTCTTCGTGCAGCTCAATTTCGATGGTGCCTTTATTGGTGATTAATTTAACCATTATGTTTTCCGGTGAATTTGTGATTGTCTGTTTGGTTTATTTGTTTGATGGAAGAACTTCAGCGCTCTCAATAACTACCGGATAGACCGGTACGTCTTTGGGAAAAGGGCCAGCTGACCCTGTGGGTGTTTTGCTAATCCATTCGACAAGCTTCTGTCCATCGATCACCTGACCGAAAACCGTGTAGCCCCATCCTGAGTTATTCTTGGCGCGGTGATTCAGAAATTCGTTGTTAGCAGAATTTAAAAAGAACTGTGCTGTTGCAGAGTGTGGGTCCGGAGTGCGGGCCATGGCGATAGAAAATTTGACATTAGGTAGCAGATTGTCTGCTTCGTTCTGGACCGGTGCGCGGGTTTCTTTTTCCTTGAATTCTAAATCGAAGCCACCACCCTGAATCATAAAACCCTCAATGACGCGATGAAAGATCGTGTTGGTGTAATGACCGTCATTCACGTACTGGATGAAGTTCTCAACTGTTTTCGGTGCTTTTTCCGGGTACAGTTCGATAATAAAGCCACCAAGGTTTGTGGTCATTTTTATCCGCGGGTTTTCGGCGGCGTCGGCACCGTGGACCGTCATTGAAGCGAGCGCGGAAATAATTGCCAGCAACAAGCCGGGGACAAAGTTGTTTTTATTCAGAAGTTTCATGGGGTAACCGTGTGTGTGAGAAAATAGCGTTGGCTCAACGTAGCTGCAGGCAATCAGGTAGTGGATCACGCAGAGATCAATTATCAGGTATTTTGCCGGTATTCTAGCGAACATTGCCGACTTGTCTAATCTCTGTCAGGCCCTAAGCTATGGTAATGTATACAGACCGTGCCGAGGCTTAATTTTCTGATGGCATCTACCAAATTAGTGAAACCGCGTGAATTCCCCAGGTCCTGATAAAAAACAAACCCCGCCCCAGGCGACACCTGCTGATAAGCCGTCAGACACCCGAGCACAGCTTGTCCGGGATCCGTCCAGACCTGAAAAAAAATCTACCGAACCCGAGCCGCCAAAAACTCGCGGCAGCGTAGCCAAGCGTCGTCGCAATGCCCGCCAGAAGGCGATGCAGGCGTTGTATCAATGGGAATTTGATTCTGAGGGTAACAGTGTCACAGGCATCATTGAGCAATTCTGTGAGTTGCAGAATATGGAGCGGGTCGACGTTGATTATTTCAAAGAGGTTTTTTTATTCGCCTCGATGAACCTCGATGCCGTTGATGGCTGCATCGCCGACTACATAGACCGGCCCATAGAGAATCTTGATCCGGTTGAGCGCTCAGTGTTGCGCGTAGCCTGTAGTGAGTTGATGTGTCGACTCGATACTCCTTACAAGGTGGTGGTCAACGAGGCGCTGGAAATAACCAAGTTGTTTGGCGCTGATCAGGGCCACAAATTCGTCAATGGTGTGGTTGATAAAATGGCCGCAAAGCATCGCAAGCTTGAATACAAAGCTGGTGATTCGACACCCGCAGCCCCCTCAGATCCGGCCTAGCATCAAAGGATAGTTACTTGACGGAGAAAAGGAGGGTCACCCCCGCCGATCTGTTTCATTCCCCGGCTAGTGTGCTGGCGTTTGGATTCGGCACAGGACTGGTGCCGGTTGCGCCGGGGACTTTTGGCACCTTACCCGGCCTGCTTATTGTTGCTGTGCTGGCGAAGGTTCCGCTGATAGCCTATCTGCCGGTCGTACTGACAGCCTTCGTGGCCGGCGTGTTCATTTGTGATCTGGCATCGAAACAGTTGGGATCACATGATCATGGGGCGATTGTGTGGGATGAAATTGTCGGCATGATGATCACCATGATTGCGGTGCCGTTATCGCTGGGGACGCTGTTGCTTGGTTTTTTGTTATTCCGCTTGTTTGATGTGGTTAAACCGTGGCCTATACGCTGGCTTGATCGACATGTTGATGGTGGCTTCGGGATCATGATTGATGATGTGCTGGCAGGGATTTTTGCCTGTGTTGTACTGCATGGGGTGTTGTTCAGCTACCCGGATATTGCAGGATGGATTCCGCTGTCTTATTAACTATTCTTTTTTTGTGGTTCCGCAGGTACTGAAAACTGCAGTGAGGGACGAGTGGTTACGGCACCGAAATACCCATGCGGGTCAGAAAATCGGCCAATTTGATCAACGGCAAGCCTATAAGCGCGCTCGGGTCATCGCTGGTCATGCTTTCAACAATAGCGGTGCCGAGGCTTTCAGATTTGAAACTTCCAGCGCAGTTGTACGGTGTGTCGGCTGTCAGGTAGCGTTCGATTTGTTGGTCGCTTAACTGGCGAAATGTTACCGTGGTTGGTACCACGCAGGATAATTGCTGTGTGTCTTTTACAACGCACAGGCCAGTGTAGAAAATCACAGTTCGGCCTGCCTGTTGGCGCAGTTGCGCGACAGCATTTTGATGATCGCCGGGTTTGCCCAGTATCTGCCGGTCCAGACTGGCTACCTGGTCAGAGCCGATAATGGTTGTGCCGGCATCGAAATCTGCCTGTAACGACAGCGCTTTTTCGATCGACAGTCGCTGCACCAGGGCTTCTGCGGCTTCGTTCGGCAGTGGGGTTTCATCGCAATCCGGTGAGTGTTGGCTATATTCCAGGTGGAATTTATTCAGCAACTCGGCACGAAAGGGTGACGTTGAGGCGAGTACGATTTTATTTTGCATAGAGCGGGCCTGATAAAAGCAATAAATTCAGTTGCTTGGAAGAAATTGATCGTTTGTTTGTGGAAAACCGTCAATGGTTAGGATATTTTGACTAGAATACAAAAGCGCAGTACAATTGAGGGTTTATGGAACGTCTTCTTCCATCCAGGTTTAACCCCGCTGAATTGGCGCGGTCGAAACAAAGCGGCAAACTAATCCTTCCCGTAACTCACTTTAAGCGTTTTTCGGCTATGCTCGCAAACGCTGGTGGTGAGGTTGTGGCTCAGGCGAAGTTTGATCTCAATGAAACAAAGCACGCAACAGCGGTCGGCTCATTGCATACATCGGTCAATGTTACCTGTCAGCGATGCATGCAGGAAATGAAAATCGATCTGGCTGGCGACTTTGGCTTTATCTTTGTGACCAGCGAAGAAGAAGCAAACGAGTTGGAAGATGACTTTGATCCGGTGCTGGTTGATGACCGCAACGAGATCAATTCTGTCGATTTTTTAGAAGATGAACTGATATTGCAGCTGCCGCTTCGAACAGTGCATGACAATGAACAAGAGTGTGATCCCGCTGTGATCGAAGCTGTTGAGTCGGCACAGCAGGGTCCTGCAAAAACACACAACCCGTTTAGTGGCTTGGATAAGCTGCTGAAGAATTAGAGTTTTGGAGAAGCCGTAATGGCCGTACAGAAAAAGCGAGTTACACCCTCACGTCGTGGTATGCGCCGTTCACACGACGCGCTCAAAAGCGCTGCTTTGTCTACAGATCCGACTACCGGCGAAGTTCATCTGCGCCACCATGTCACCCCTGATGGCTATTACCGTGGTGTAAAAGTGATCCACACCGTCGAAGAATTCGACGAAGACGACGACGAATAGCACTACTGATTCCTTGTTAACCGCCTGTGAATTGTTGAATTGCAGAAGCGTAGGTGGGACAAGTTGCTTACTAACAAGGTGATCCACATAAAATGAGTGAAACCCTGACCATCGCGCTGGCCGCGATGAGTGGTGATCTCGGTGCAAAGACCGCTGTGGAAGCCGCGGTATCCTTTACCAAAAAGTACCCGGACGTGCGCATTATACTGGTTGGCGATGATTCAGTGATGCCCGAGATGTCTGGCCACGATCGAATCGTTGTTCAACATGCCTCCGAGATCGTCACCATGGACGATGCTCTCTCGCAGGCACTGCGAAACAAAAAAGACTCCAGTATGCGCGTGGCGATTAATCAGGTGCATGAAGGAAAGGCCGATGCCTGTGTCAGCTGCGGCAACACAGGGGCTCTGATGGCGATTGCGCGTTTTGTACTCAAGACGCTGCCGGGAATAGATCGGCCTGCAATCATAACTGCTATTCCCAATATAAACGGCCATGTTCAAATGCTCGACCTCGGCGCTAATGTCGACTGCAGTGCTGATAACCTTTATCAGTTTGCGATTATGGGGGCGGCGCTTGCGGCGGTAGTCGACAATATCGACACGCCACGGGTGGGTTTGTTGAATATTGGCTCGGAAGATATCAAGGGAAATGAGCTGGTGAAAGAAGCTGGCAAGTTGTTAGAGGCGTCAGACCTGAACTACATCGGCTTTGTCGAAGGCAACGAGATCTATATGGGTGACGTCGACGTGGTGGTCGCAGATGGTTTCGTTGGAAATGTGGCCCTTAAGACCTCTGAAGGTGTAGCAAAACTGATAAAAAGCTACCTCAAACAAGAGTTTACTCGCTCCCCTCTCAGCAAGGTAATGGGATTGGTTGCCAGTCCTGTGTTAAAAAAGCTTGCAACAAGAATTGATCCTGATCGCTATAATGGTGCCAGTTTGCTGGGCTTGAAGGGCATCGTTATTAAGAGCCATGGAAATGCGGGTGTTGTAGCGTTGGAAAATGCGCTGGCCATAGCACGGTTGGAGGCCAAAGAGAATCTGATCTCGCTGATCAATACCTATATAGAAACGAAGCTTATACAGTCGAGCGCTTAGTGAAAAACTCCAGAATACTTGGTACCGGAAGTTATTTGCCTGACAGGGTCATGCACAATTCCGAGCTTGAGCAACTGGTTGACACTACGGATGCCTGGATTCGTGAGCGTACCGGCATCGAGCGGCGACATATCGCAGCCGACAATGAAACCACTCTCGATCTTGCCTATGCGGCCGCGCTAAACGCACTGGATGCTGCTGGCATGCAGCCAAATGACATCGATCTTATCGTCGTTGCCACGACCACCCCTGACTGTGTTTTTCCAAGTGTTGCCACCATGTTGCAGGCAAAACTTGGCGTGACCAATGCCAGCCCGGCATTTGATGTGCAGGCGGTTTGTGCCGGGTTTGCCTATGCTCTGGGGGTGGGCGACAATTTTATTCGCGCTAATGCTGCCAGCACCGTGCTGGTAATCGGTGCCGAGACATTCTCCCGGATACTAAACTGGAAAGACAGAAACACCTGTGTGCTTTTCGGAGATGGAGCCGGCGCTGTAGTGCTCGGAGCGTCAGATGAAGTTGGTATTCACAGTACCCACCTGCATGCTGACGGTCGTTATAAAGAACTTCTGCATGTACCCAATGGCGTGTCGCGTGGCTATGATGTGATGCAGCAACAGGAAGCTTTTGTACAAATGCGCGGTAACGAGGTTTTTCGTATGGCAGTATCCAAACTTCATGAAGTGGTAGAAGAAGCTCTGCTGGCCAATAACCTTGAGAAATCAGATATAGACTGGCTGGTGCCGCATCAGGCCAATATTAGAATTATCCAGGCGACCGCGCGAAAACTGCGTATGGATATGGCAAAGGTCGTATTGACAGTACAAGATCATGGCAATACCTCAGCGGCGTCGATTCCGCTGGCGCTGGATACAGCAGTTCGTGACGGGCGCATTCAACGCGGTGATAAGCTGTTGCTGGAAGGGTTTGGTGGTGGTTTCGCCTGGGGTGCTGCACTTGTAACGTACTAGGACTCCGATGGTAGAGCCTGTCCGGGTAACGTAAATTCAAGCATAAAAAGAAATAGCAAAATATAGAGCGATCTCAAGCAAAACATGACTTGAAATTGTTACTATTGAGTGTGGATGTGACAGTCGGTCAAATGGCTGTAGAGATTTAAGATTGTATTTGGATAAGCTATTGAATATCCCTGACCGAAAGCAGCCAACAATATTATTGGTAGACGATCATGATCTGGTTCGCGCCGGAATTCGTTTGCTCATTCAGGGTTTTGATAAAAAATCCACTATCGTTGAGGCGAGTACGGGTGAGGAAAGTATCGAGATAGTAAAGGCCGGGAATGTTGATATTGTTTTTA
>CAKZVB010000227.1 GCA_937922015.1 uncultured Granulosicoccaceae bacterium | reverse complement strand
AAAGTATGGCTGGGAGGGTGCGCCCCTGCATGATCCCTGTACGATAGCGTGGCTTATTAGGCCAGAGCTCTTTAGCACTAAACAGATGCATGTGGTGGTTGATACTGCCGATGGGCCATCATTGGGTCGAACCGTCACTGACTGGTTTGCGGTGACGGATCAGGAACCCAACGTCACAGTGGTTACCGCGGGCGATGCCGATGGTTTTTTCAGTCTGATCACCGAGCGCCTGGCGACTCTTTGAGTCGTCGATTGCAGTGATCAGCTACGTGTTGTGAGTAATTGTGTCGGGTCAGCGGATCAGCCGACCCGTTTCGCTAGGAGTTGCGACTATTCATCAGGTCCTGGAACCAGGTGCTTCCATCGGGCAGCAAATTCTGGATAACCGGCAGCGATAATATCCAGTACAGCAGTTGACCGAGCAAAAACAGAAATCCGGCGGCGACTATGGTGGCGAGCAGGATTTTGAAAATCAGCCACACCAGCTGAAAAAATGGAATATCCATATCGATAATGTTAACGAATGCGACCGGATCTTCGCCCTCATCGTAGTGTGAGTCGTAACTTACCGGTGGTCGGTCATCGTACTCATCGTACCGGTAACGGCGGCCGTCAGGATGGTCCACGGGATCTCTCATTTAATCTGCCTCTGATGTCGCTGCAAATGCTGCTGAATACGTGCTGATGCTGGTTGGCGGTGCTACTGCTCCGAGGCTGAGATTGTCGCGCAAAAGCGATGAATTTAACAGAAAAAAATCCCCCGCTTTCGCCGTCGTATTTCAATAAACATCAGACCTAATGCTGGTAAACTCAGCCAATCGTGTTGAGTTTAGTCAACATCCGGCATCTACCAGCAGGTACACATCTTGAGCCAGTCAGCGGCCTTCAGTTCTCTTCCACTATCCCCGGAAATACTAAAAAACCTGGATTCTCTGGGTTATACCAGAATGACGCCTGTCCAGGCGCAAAGTCTGCCGCTTATGCTGGCGGGCACCGATGTCATCGCGCAGGGTAAAACCGGTTCGGGTAAAACTGCTGCATTCGGGCTGGGCATACTGGCATCAACAGCGGTCAGGCAGTTTTCTGTGCAGGCGTTGGTGTTGTGTCCCACACGTGAGCTGGCAGATCAGGTGGCAGCCGAGATTCGACGCCTGGCCAGGGCTACACCTAACATAAAAGTACTCACGCTTTGCGGGGGCACGCCGTTAGGCCCACAGGTCGGTTCTCTGGAAAAAGGGGTCCATATTGTGGTTGGCACACCCGGCCGAGTCGAAGATCATCTCGAGCGTGAAACCCTCAACTTAAGCCATGTGCGAACGCTGGTTCTGGACGAGGCTGATCGAATGCTGCAAATGGGCTTTGAGGACTCGTTAGAAGCCATACTGAAACAGGTTCCCGCAGAGCGTCAGACGCTGCTGCTTAGCGCGACCTATCCGGATAAAATTCAAAACATTGCCAGACGTATTATGAAGTCCCCGGAAATGATCGTGGTCGATGAGAAACACGATGACGAAACCATAGAGCAACACTTCTATCGTATTCCGGATGGGCAGCAGCGGTTAAACGCACTGCAGCTGCTGTTGCTGAAACACAAGCCGGAATCAGCACTTGTGTTCTGTGCCATGCGTCAGGATGTGCGTGATGTAGCAGCCAAACTAAAAGACAATGGATTTAGCGTATTGCCACTGCATGGCGAGCTCGATCAGCGCGACCGCGACCAGACACTGGTACAGTTTTCAAATAAAAGCGCAATGGTTCTTGTAGCTACCGATGTCGCTGCACGGGGCCTGGATATCGACTCGTTGGATGTTGTTGTTAACTATCATATGGCTCGCGATCTTGAAGTGCACGTGCACCGTGTAGGTCGTACTGGGCGGGCCGGGGGAAGTGGCCTGGCATGGTCTTTTTACGATGGACGCGACAATGCCAAAATCGAACAGATACAGCAAGCGATTAATCGACCAATCCGATCGGAGAAATTACCCCCTCCCGATCTTCTGAAAGAACCTGTACCGCGAGCGCAGATGATAACCATTCAAATTGAAGGTGGAAAAAAACAAAAGCTCAGACCGGGTGATATTCTTGGCGCTCTGACTGGTGAGAATGGCATTGAGGGTGCGCAGGTTGGAAAAATAAAGATTTTCGACAATCGAACCTATGTCGCGGTGACGCGGGATGCAATAAAAGCGGCACTGAAAAAATTAAGTTCAGATAAGTTAAAGGGGCGTTCCTACAGAGTGCGTTCAATTTAACACGTGGCCGGGAGCTGTCCGAACAGTGAATGATCTTCTGTGGAAGCGCTATTCCGGCCAGCTATGTCGCTCCGACGATACGACCCTGATGCGACAGATACGGATAATAACCGGACCTGTGAAGCGATGCGAAAGTGCGCTAATCCTGATAGGCTGGGCAATTTTAAATAATCCACAGGTTAAGGGAAATTAATTGAGATTTGTCAGACCAAAAGCGCTCGATCAGGCGCTGGATTTACTGCACAGCAGTTCCTGGACCATACTGGCTGGTGGCACGGACTATTATCCATCTTTACGTGGACAAGCCCCCTCGGGTCCGGTACTGGATATCACCGCGATTGATAGCTTGTCCGGTATCTCTTGCAGCGACAGCGGGATCAGAATTGGTGCACTTGCCACCTGGACTGATCTTGCCGGTGCCGATCTTCCAGCGGCATTTAATGCATTGCAACAGTCGGCGCTGGAGGTAGGTTCAATTCAGATTCAAAATCGGGCTACCGTAATTGGAAACTTGTGCAATGCCTCACCTGCTGCTGACGGTGTACCACCGCTATTGTGTCTTGACGCCAGTGTTGAGCTATCGTCGTTAGGCGGTGTTCGAAGCGTACCGCTAACGGAGTTCATTCGGGG
>CAKZVB010000226.1 GCA_937922015.1 uncultured Granulosicoccaceae bacterium | reverse complement strand
AGTCTACCGCTTCAATAGCGTCTGCCTAGTTTTTTGGACTCATCCGGAGTCGGGTCAAAGCGCCAGGACGGCAGCGTGAGCGCCAGTAGCACAAGGATGTGCGTCTGGCGCGGCCCGACACCGGAAGAGTTCAAAAAATGCCGCAGGCACCCGCAGGGCAAGGCAGCCAGCGGATCAAACAAAAAAAGCGTTTTGTTTACTTTTCTGCTTTTGAAAAGTGAATCGTACAGCCAGGGATGGCTTCGAAAAAACGCCATGGATGGCACGACTAAATAGCTGCCAGAGCAGAACGCCAAAGCAGAACGCCAAAGCAGAAAGTCAGAGCAGAACGCCAAAGCAGAACGCCAAAGCAGAAAGTCAAAACTAACATCAAAACAAAAAGAAAAAAAACCTAATTAACTATAATAAGGATAAACAAACTCCAAATACTCACCACCAATCTCAAGAAAATCCCCACCCGATAACTTAATTTCCACCTGCGTATTAATATCCCTGCCGTTTAACTTCATTGCCCGACCGGCGGTATTCATAGAAACAAAATAATAACCTTCAGGTTTTTTAGCGAAAGCACCAACGTCGCCACCGGCTTTGCCCACTGTAGTTAATGGTTTTTCAAGTGGCAGCATGGCGCCATTCTTTTCACCGGACGCGACTCTGAGCGCTGCTACTTCTGAAATAATCTGCTCGAGCGCGGGGTCTATGATGGGTTGCATCGGTTGCAGCGAGGTGACGTTATCCAGCTCTGCTGCCGGCGGAGGTGTGCTTGTGTAGGTCTCTGAGTAGCGGATCTGATATTTACCGATAGTGATTTCATCGCTGTGCAACAGCAAGTGACTCTGGATCGGGCGACCGTTGACGATGGTTCGGTTGGTGCTATCCAGATCTTCGAGGGTAAGCAGGCCCTGGTCGTCGAATATGCGGGCGTGGTGGCCGCTGACTGACAGATGCGGCAGGCACAGCGAGTTGTCGCGTCGACGGCCAATAGTCACTACTTCTTTCGACAGACTTAGGGAGCTGGTTTCGCCGGTTTCTGCAGTGATCGTTAACTGGGGCATGGGTTCATACGTTCGTTCAAGGGTAACCTGTGAACTTAGCATAGACTTCGGCCTTTTGACCTGCCGCCAAGATTTCTATGCAGGAAGGTATGGTCGGTTTGTTACAAATCGGAAGAGGTTTGTACGGGGATCTTCAGCGGTTGTCCCGGGCGCAAATGGTTCTTGTTCCAAAGTGCGGGATTCCATTTTTTCAGTTGACTAATGGCCACGCCGAATTTATCGCTTATTGTGATCAAAGTGTCGTTGGGACTTACCCGGTAGTTAATGAGCTTGCCGGTGACGTCTTCGGGATTTTCTTCGGTGATAAATGCGGCGATCATTTTCTCCCCCGGGTGCAGCCTTGCCGTGTCCGGTGTTTTGCCGTTCCAGGCCATCAGTTGATCCATACCCGTGTTCATGGTTCGGGAGATGTCCCATAGATTGTCACCACGCTTTACGGTGTGCGTTTTATAGACGTACTTTTTATAGGGGATGAAATCGTAGCCCTGGTGGTTTTTGGTGGCTGACATTG
Source organism: uncultured Granulosicoccaceae bacterium (assembly GCA_937922015.1). GTDB lineage: Bacteria > Pseudomonadota > Gammaproteobacteria > Granulosicoccales > Granulosicoccaceae. The sequence goes on along the minus strand of CAKZVB010000226.1, from coordinate 3,264 downwards.
ATGAGCTGTCGGGTGGCAGATTTACATGTGCAGAGGCGTGGGTCGATGCGTCTGTTTTTTCCGCAGAATTGAGTTTTCGTTTATTGAGCTGGCTGATCAGCTGCTCGGTGGCTTCTACCGGTATCGTCAGGTGGTAGGGGCCGCCCAGGGGGATCTCGCCAGTCAGATATCCCGGGTTCAAACGGCGCAGCTGTTTTTCAGAAATATTGGCAAAAGAGGCTGCCGTCTCCAGTGAGATTGGACGACCAACTGAAATAGTGTTTATTTTTTTTGTGTTTTTAAGTTCTGGTAAATAAAGCCCGTAGGGGTGTGGGTTTGTGATCATTTTGTTGACGGCGATTAGGCGAGGCACGTAGTCGCGGGTTTCTTTTGCCAGTTTCAGATTCCAGAAGTTTGGCTCCAGACCGGCTGACTTTGCCTTTTGCATGGCGATGCGCACATTGCCGGGGCCTGTATTATAGGCCGCCAGAGCCAGCAACCAGTCACCGTCGAAAGACTGATTTAATCTTTTCAGGTAGCGAATGGCAGCGTGAGTGGATGCGACTACATCGTTACGCCCGTCATACCACTGGTTGCTTTTCAGGCCATAATCTTTTGCGGTAGCGGGAATAAATTGCCACAGGCCCGCCGCACTTTGATTGCTGAGAGCCAATGGATCAAACGCGCTCTCAACCAGCGGTAGCAGGGCAATATCCAGAGGCAGGCCGGCGCGGTCTATCTCATCGACAATAAAATACAGAAACGGTGAGGCATCCCTTAAATTACTGGTCAGGGAATACAGGCCCTGCTGCATAAATTCGACCTGAGCCTGGATGGTGGGGTGCTCCAGCCGGGCAAATTGGAAGTTAGCGCTCAGGCGGTCCCAGATACTGCTTTGCAAAAGCGATAGCGGGATCATTTCCGACGCGCTGCGGTGAGCGCCCGGCGGCCCCGATCGGGAGCTTAGTTTGTCGATGGCCTGGCGCAATTCGGTGGCTGAATCGGCTTGAGTGCGGACGTCAGCAGTGGCATGGTGGCCGGCAAGCAGCAATGTGAAAACAAAAAACTGTATTGCAATCCGGCATTTGAATTTGCATTGATTAATGTGTTTACTATAAATTTTAATCATGCAATTCAAGTGGTTGTCGCATCGGATTAAGGCTTATGCCTTTGTGGGCAATCTTAAACTGCGAAATGCAGGTAAGACAGATTCTATAAGGATAGAGTATATTCCAGTTATGCTAAATTTCAGAAAAAACTCACCCACTTGGCTGCAGGCGCAACCGGCTCTGCGAGAATGGTATGAGACGGCACTGGGCGATGCGATACTGCAAACCGTGGCAGACAAGTTTGACGACATTCTGCCGGGTATTTTCGGCTACCAGGGGGTTCAGGTAGGCCAGATCGCGCCGCATCGTGAATTGTTGGCCAGTGCCGGGCTGCATCGTCGGATTGTCGTGGATAGTTGCGCGCAATCATCGAATAGCCATATTTCCGCAACGCTTGAGCATCTGCCGATCAGCAGCGATTGCGTCAACCTTGTGTTCTTCCCGCATTCTCTGGAATTCTGCGAAAACCCGCATGTGGCCTTGCGTGAGGCCGACCGCGTCCTCACCGCTGACGGGCACCTGTTACTGATGGGCTTTAATCCGCTAAGTCAGTTTGGACTGCGGCGGGCTGTTGGTAGATCGGTACCCTGGTCCGGGCAAACTTATAGCCGTTCGCGCGTGCAGGACTGGTTATCAGTGCTGGGTTTCCGGGTCGTTGCCTCGGAGACGGTTTTTCTGCGCCCGCCGGTCAATAAAGAGCGGTTGCTGCTGAATACGCATCATGTTGAGAAAGCTCAGAAATTGCTGGGGTTTGCCGGCGGGGTTTACCTGATCCATGCGCGCAAGCAATCAATCCCCATGACGATGTCCAGGCAGAAGTGGCTTAAGCCGCGCGGTCGGTTGGTCCATGGGGCTTTTTCACAGCATGCAAGCCGGGTAGCTGAGCGTGTAAACAATGAGAATTCCCGTAAGAATAAAGACTAGTTTCAGCACAGACGGTAGCCGAGACACATGAGCCCGTTTTCTGCTTTTCTACACCCGGTTCCTCGATCCTGAAGCGAACAGCCGTCTGATAATTCTATCGCCTGACGTTCGCGTTGAGTACAATTGCCGCAATAGAATTTTCCTTGAAGGAGTGTTGTAGTGGAACCCAGTCGTTACATGAGGCAAGTGGTGCTGGATACAGAAACCACGGGTCTTGAGGTTTCACAAAATCACAGGATCATTGAAATCGGTGCTGTCGAGATTATAAATCGCCGGCTCACCGGCAGGCACTATCACCAGTACATTCAGCCAGACCGTGCTATTGATGCCGGAGCCCTTGAAGTTCACGGAATCACTGAAGAATTTCTGGCAGACAAACCTCGCTTTGCAGCAATCGCCGATGAATTTCTGGAATTTTTAACCGGCGCTGAAGTGGTTATTCACAATGCCGCGTTTGATGTGTCTTTCCTCGATTATGAATTAAAGTTATGTGCTGCAAACACGCGCATGAGTCTGGCTTGTCTGGAGGTCACCGACTCACTGGCACTTGCCCGCAAGCAATACCCGGGTCAGCGCAACAGCCTGGACGCTCTTTGCAAACGTCTGGGGATCGATAACGCCCGCCGCACCCTGCACGGCGCATTACTTGATTCGGAGATTCTGGCCGAAGTCTATCTGGGGATGACTGGTGGTCAGTCCTCTCTGGGCTTTGAGCTCGATGCCGGGCAGGGTGATCTTTCTGCGCAGAATAACGTAAACATAGATCCTTCTGTCTATCCGCAGATGGCGGTTGTAACACCGACAGCCGATGAAGTATCAGCTCATGAAGTCTGGATGAAGCGACTTGAAAAAGAGGGTGCTGAGGGTTGTGTCTGGAAAGCGCTGGCGTTGTAGCTTTTAGTTTTCGGTTTGCACATCTTTTGCTCTGCAGAGAGTGAGCCTTGCAATTGGCCGGACAGCGACAGGGTTATCGGCTATTTCATTTGAATAATTTATGTATTCACTTGTGTTTTGCCTAGCCTGGATTATTCATAAGGCGACAAGTAAATTTTGTCGAAGTACTATGTATACAGTTCCGAACTAATTTTCGGGCACCTTTTTCAAAATTGCGGTGTGTCTATTCGACGCCAGAAGAAAATCTGGCGTCACATCTCGACCCATCCTCCTCGGCACGTGGCGGGCCACGTTTCTCAGACGATTGGCCGACCTGTTTAGCCAGATTTCCTCTGGACGCCGAATCCTCATGAATAAT
>CAKZVB010000225.1 GCA_937922015.1 uncultured Granulosicoccaceae bacterium | reverse complement strand
ATATCAGAATAGGCAGTGGTTGATGACGGCGCTTGAAAGCTTAACGTTGTAGACACCGGACTGGTTTCGGTGGCCTGGGTATTTCCCTTGTGGTGCGACACGGCTAACCAGTCGGTGGAATGCATCACCTTAATCTGATAGGTGTCTCCCGGAATAATACTGGGGAAAAAATTGAAAACACCGTTTGCATCTGTGTGTGTGGTTTGAATCTGTTGATTGCTGTTGACGTGTATCAGGGTCACCTGTATATCCTGCACAGGACTTTCGGATCCTTCGACATCTGCATTGTGAGCAATCGCATTGCCGCTGCCATTGTCCTCAAACACCAGGCCTTCAATTCTGGTGCCTTGAATTTCAGCGCTAACCTGATTACTGGTGCGTGCGCCCCCGCAGCTGTCAAGACTGGTTCGATTTGCGCAGAGCATGCCGCTGGTCTGATTTTTTACGAGTGAGCCGGCAGTAGCACTAGTCAGTCGGGTTGAAAACTCGATGACGGTCTGTGCTCCCGGTGCCAGCGTCAGAATTGAGGTGTATGACAATACTCCTGCGCTTATTAAGCCGTCCGATGCGCTTGCACCATCAATGGTTAGTGAGCCTGGAATAAAACTAACCTGCGGCGGCAATTGATCTGTTAGCCGTAAATAGTTTGCGGTAGCGCCTGTGTTTTCGATCGTCAGCGCATACTTAATGACTTCGCCAAAATACACCGGGGGTGTTGATCCGGTTCGACCCGAATCGACAGTTTGTGATTTAACAATTGTCATTGCGGATAGTTGGCCCATTACACAATCGCTGCCTGATACGCCACCAGCCGGGATAGCGTATACACAGTTTTCTATCGGGTTGGTTGTTTGTAGTGTGGTCCATATACCAATTTGCCCTTCGTCGGTACCGGCACCCGGGTTGCCGTCAGAAGGGGTGAGCAGTGCAATGGTAAATTCAAGTGTACCGCCACTGCCATCTGCAGCAGCGTTGATAAGCGCACAATCATTTATACCATCGTTGTTAATATCTCCGGCAGACCCATGTGTACATGCTATACCTGCTGGCAGCGTTTGCATTAGTCCCTGATAAATAGCTTCTGCGGGCAAATTGTCGGAGACGGTAACTGATAAAGCATCGGTACCTGAAGCATTGTAGTAGCGCAATAACCAGGCGACTTGTTCCGATTTATCTAAAGCAGCGGTAGTGGATTTCTCAGCGCCTAATACCACCGCGCCATCAACTACGGTTGAGACCAGTGATGTTTCAGAACTGGCAATATTGCTGGTGCCGCCGAAGGTGTCTGTGACGCCGGTAGTTACTTTGTTGTACAGGCTTTTTCCTGATAGAAACACGTCGTTGGGGATTGTTATATCCACTGCCAGGTTGATACTCTGCAGTGGTGGCAACAGTGCGCCTGCTGCCGCGCGTCTGAAACGTATGCAAAGTGTGGTATCTGCCAGCGCAGTTGTCTGAGATTGAAAACCGGTACGGATGCTGGCTGATAATGCCTCAGTTACCCAGGTAGCATTGAGATGGTCAATATTGCATTGTGTGTCCTCACTGCTCTCTACAACAATATCGCCAGGTGCAGCGTTAATAAAAACGCTGCCATACAGTGGATCGAATTCACTTCCGTTTGTGCCGGTACGCGGTAGCTCATCAACCAGAAAAAATCCAGCCAGTGGCGTGTTGCCCTGATTCTCTATGGCTATACTGTAGCTGAATGTGGAGTTGACCGGCCATCCCGACGGCGCCGATTTAATAGCCACTATCGACGGATTTTCAAGCACGGTGACAGGAGTGATGGATTGGTAGTTGCTGGCCGCCCAGCGTGTTGTAGTTACCGCGTTATCCGCGCCGGGTGCAGAAAGATCTTTACGGCGTATCTGACCTTTAAAATCGAGAACGGTGTTGGCCAGGGTGGTCGTTTTTATAGGCACATTGAGTTTTAGCTGGTAGGCCGGCGTATAGTTATCCTGTGCGGTATTGTTGGGGTTTTTGAGTCCCCAGCCATTGGGGATTTGACACCGATCCGGAAGATTCCAATAGGCGATCGGGTTGGCGGTGGTAGGAGCCACGAATACAATATCGCTTTCGCTGCAGGTTTGGCCCTGGACATTTTGATCTGCCCCGGGCAGGTTAAAGCCACTGCTTATAACTTCACCTGTGACGTTATTAAGGTCAATGCTTGCGGCAATATCTGTCAGATCGAATGACCAGTGGCCGTCTACAAATTGTGATGCCATATTGGAATTGTGTGGTGTTAAAATAATGCTTGCGATACCACCAGCTTGTACGTTCTGTTGCACGGCATCGGTGTAGACCTTCGGGTAAGACACGCTGCGAACAAATGCTGTGTAGCCCGACATAGCGCTGCAGTAACGTGCAAATGGTGGCTGTGTTTGCTGGTAGGTAAACGTATTGCCGGTTACCCTGACAGAGGTATCGTCCGGACTTTGCGCACAACCGTAACTACCGTCGCAAACACGCCAGATAGCCTGCGCCCGGAACAAACCATTATCGCTGGCACCAAAAGAAGTGTTGTCGTTGGTTTTAACTGCCATCAGCCGACTGTTGGGGCCGACGACGGCGGCCGGATTATTGGCGTCTGCCGCGTTGCCTGTGTAGCTGGTAAAAGGGCCTGACCAGGTGCGCTGCACAGGATACCAGCCAGCAGCGGGTGACTGCGTTGCCGGATCGAAGTCGTTATTGAACACAGCATCCACAGGATCTGGTGCAGTGCCAGTGGGATCCTTGAAAAAGTAGATTTTTGAATCGGTGTCTTCTTTGTTTCGATTGCGGTAACCGTGGAACGTGGTAGCCGCTGGCACATCAACGATGGCATACGATTTATCCAGCACTATAGTATGGGTGCGATAAGTTGAATCACCAAACGGTGACCAGGTACTGATAAATTCACCTGGCCTGACACTTCCGTTGTTGATGTAATACTCGTTCCAGCCGGGGTATGGAAGAAATGAATTTTCTACCAGCAATCCGCTTTGCAATCGATGCATGTGACTGTATGCACCACGACAAGCGTTGAATAGAATATTATGCGAGCGTATTGGCGTATTGTTGACCGGAGGTGTGGCGGCAAGCGTTCTGATAGTCGTCCGTGCAACCGTAGCGGTGGCACAATTGTTTGGTATATCGTAATTAATCCTTACTCTTGCATTGCTGCTGTCGTTGGCATAGCTGGCCCTGAAAAAGGTAACTCTTAGCGGGTTGCTGTCTAGTGGTGCGCCCGTTGCCGGTGGCACTGTTCTGATTGGCCAGTTGTAACGGGAACTTGCCAGGTGGTTCCTGTACTCAGGTACACAGGTTGAGCTGGCCGGAGAATAGATCTCGACGGTAATATTTTCGTGATCAGAAGGACTTGCCGATTGGTCAGCGTTGTTTCTGATGTAGTAGGTGTCTTGTATGTTCTGTGCACCCGGTCCAAGATTTCCAAACGGTGACCAGGCGTTGATGCGAGTACTATGTTCGCTGTTAACGGTAACTACCGGGCTGTTGCTGCTGACGGATTGAAAGTTATTCTGGCTACCGTCTGCTGACATTTCACCGTGGGTAAGCGTCGCAGCAAGCGCTAACGTCTTGCCATCGATATAGCCTTTAGGCACGTGCATATTAACCGAGATTGATCCGCCGTAGGCCTCAGGCAGATCCTGCAGTTGCCATGTAATGATCCCGTCTGTATTGCCACCGGTAGCAGGTGTCTGCGCCGGTTGAGACAAGCCGCTTAAGTCGGGGGGTTCACCCGATGTGCCGTTGGACGCTGCTAAGAGTTCTAATGGTCTGTAGCGGGCGCACTCTGTAGAAGGACTGCCCGCTGTGCCGTCATTGTTAGTGTCGTAACAAACGGTTGCGTCCGTGGCGAGGCCGTTGCCAGCTGCACCGATACCGGGTGTGCCATTTATCTTGTTTAGATCAACTTCTAATACCGGATTACGGGTGGTAGCGCCGGTGGATGACAAACTCAGTGTAAATGCTACTTCGGCGTTGGATGAGGTACTGGTAGTTGACGGTGTAATAGTTAACACCGTGCTGCCAGTAGCAGTACCCAGTGCCCTCCAGCTTGACACTGCCGCGGTGCGTGCGCCACCGTTGCCCTGATATTTCAAAGACCACCGAAACCTGAGGTGAGTATTGCTTACCGGTACAGCTGAAAGGTCATACGCGCTGGTGCCAACGGGTGGATTAACGGTCAGAAAATTGGTTGCGCCGTCACAGGATTCAATATAGAGATCGTTGTCCTGTACCTGATCCAGATTATCGATGCTGACTTCGGCGAACGACCACCCGGTGAAATTGCCACCCGCAGCATCTGGAAGATGAAAGCACTGCGATATAAGTTGATTAGTTTTGGATTTTGCGGTTTGCGTACCACCGAGGTTAATAAATCCGGTCGAATTTAGATCTATGCCGGTGTTATCACCGAAATCGTCATGGTATTTGTAGGCGTCATTGACGGGCGCTGCGAGTGCGGACTCACTGTGCACAACAGCAAGGCACACACTAATGAAAAGCCAGTGAATCAGACGATGAATCTTGTGATCACTGAGGAGTAACAACGCGACAATTCCCTGCTGGTATGCGAGCAACAACTGCCGCGATTATTGTGCCGCTTTACGAAAGTTTGCCGTGGAGAATGAGGGTTTGGTGACACGGTGGGAGTTTTGTATTTTTAATGTCTCTGCGGGCTGGGAGCCTGCGCGGCAGAACCTCTGCTACTGCGAACGCGCCCTGACGGTGCGCCCAAGGCGATAGTAATTATCGATCATTTTCGTTACGTATGAACAACTATGCGCCTCAAATGATCGTACCATCGTATAATACGAAAAGGGCCCTCGCCATGGCACGCTCTCGCTACGCAGACTTCTACCGCGCAGACTCCTAGGAG
>CAKZVB010000224.1 GCA_937922015.1 uncultured Granulosicoccaceae bacterium | reverse complement strand
ACGGACAAACTTTTCTCACCTGGGATGAGCCGAACGACTCTGCCAACTATCACGTCTATCGCTCAACGCAACCCATTACCAACGTAAATTTATCTTCAGCAACGCTACTCACTGGTAAATGGGGGCCACTGGATTCCGATACGTCAATCAACAAACACGCGATAGACGCTGTGCCGGGGTATTTTGTCGTCAATGATCTCGGGGCTCCACTCAGCTTCAACACCGGGTTATTCGTTCACACAACGCAGAATGGTCAGAATGGCAATGCCTGGTACGCTGTCACAACGGTTTTAAATGGCAATGAGAACAAATCGATAACCACTGGCGCTAATACATTAGCGTCCGCAGTGAACGAGACTACCAGCACTGCTCGCCCGGTACTGACACTTTCTCAAAACGGTGGCAAAGGTCGGATATATACCCAGTATATGGACTATGCTAACTGGAACCCGACGTTCAATGGTTACGCATTCAACTATATCGTAGCATTACCCTCAAACTACAATTCGTCGCGCTCATATCCACTCCAGCTGCAGTTACACGCCTACGAGGACCCCCCCAGCTTTATCGCTCAGAGCGAATTCGACTGGCAAGTGATTCAGGTACTGGCCATTGATCCGGGTGAAAGCCAAAACACCACCCACACCTGGTGGTACGGTCATGCTGCTGATCATAACTATAACAACAGCGGAGCTATCCCCACCGGCGGCCGCATCGAAAACTACACCGAACAACGTGTCATAAGCGCTATTGAAGAAGTCATTTCAAATACAGAATTCAACGTCAACCGCGAACTCATCCATGCCTTCGGCAACTCTATGGGTGCTTCTGGCGCGGTCAGTCTTGCCATGCGCTATCCGTCGGTATTTGCAGGCATATACGCCAGCCAACCTATGACCAACTATGCCTCCAGCCCGACATTTCAATCTGAACTGGTCAAGCTCTGGGGTCAGCAATCAAGCAACCTCCAGATAATCAATCGAGGTCCGAACTCAGCTGCGATTACCAAATACAGTGCTAACGGCAGCCAGCCCACCTCTGTCTGGGACTGGATGAACCACCACCAGCAACTGCGCCGCCGGCGCGCTGATGATTTTTCCTTCATGATGATGGATTTCGGAAAAGCCGACACCACCATAGACTGGGCCACTCAGGGACAGCCCATGTTTCAGGCGCTTACCGATGCAAAGACAGGATTCACCGCCACGGCATTAGGTGGCATTGGCCACAACTGGATGGGCTTTAACGCAATTAACGCTAACCAGTTCGGACTCGAAAACGGGTCACCATGGAGTTACCCAAAATCACTGAGCTTTGTCTCACTGCAATTTGCCAGTGGCTCCGGTTCACTGCAACCCGGATCCGCTGGCAACGACGAGTACAATACCAGCATCGAATGGTCAACTGCCCACAACTCGTTTCATCAGAATATTGTCGACACTGCTAATCGCTACGAGATTTCGCTGCGATCACTGACCTCCAATCAAACGGCGTCAGTGACACCAAGAAACACACGATCCTTTAAACCGGCAACCGGCAGATCATGCAGCTGGACCGCGACAAACAACAGCAACAACAGTCAAATCGCGACAGGCACAACAAACGTTGACGGCAACGCTTTGGTCACAGCAACAGCGGTACCTGTTGTGACAGGCAACGGCACACGACTGGTTATCAACTGTCAGTAACACAACTACTAACAAGCACCCTGCTAATAATCAGTTTATCAGTGCCATGACTCAAATATTCTGAGTCACGGCACTAACCCGTTGCAGTATCTGCTCGGTATAGTCAGGGTCTATCCAGCGAAATACTGCAACCAGCCCGGCATCGGGATCATGCCAGATCAATTGACCCCCAATTCCCATCGCAAAGTAACTCTGCTCTGATACCGAGCGGCTGATGACATGATCAGTGTTTAGCCAGGTAAAGAACCCATACCACGGGGCAATCTTACATGGCTCACGCATTTGACTGATCCATGCACTGGATAACAGTTGCCTGCCCTCGTGCACACCATTGTTTATCATGAGCCGTGCGATCAAAAACTGATCATGAGCAGAGATAACCATGCCACCTCCCCAATGACCACCACCCGGCACACTTTGCACACGTTTTCCGCTATCGGTTACAACCCAGCTATTTTCATATCCGTACCAACGCCACTGATCACTGGCGCTTAGCGGTGACAGAATATACTCATCAAATACAGCTGGAATCGCACGATCAAACAACAGCATCAGTGCGTAGGAAAACTGATTGATTCTAATATCATTGTATTCCCAGTAACTGCCGGGCACAGCAAGCGTTCTGGCACTGCCTTTGCGTTTCGAAGCGCCTGCGGGTTGCATGCCTACTACACGATAGTGATCAATCTGGTCAGGCACACCAAAACATTCACCACGCCATTCACTGGTAAACTGCAACAAATGTCGCCAGGTGACCCTACGATTATGTGCGTCTTCAAATCCGGTGTCTTTTATTCCCCTCGCCGATAAACTGTCGTGGACTGTTTGGTCGATATCGCTTATCAGCCCTTGATCTACGGCGACACCAATGGTCAGTGCCAGATAGGATTTAGTCACACTAAATGTCATATCAGCACGGTGAATATCACCCCACTGACATTGTATTTTGCCATCTATCGCAATTAAACCCGACGGACCACCTCGATCAAAAACCGGCCCAAGCAATCGATTGTGAGGCGGATCATCAAGATGATGTATACCCCACTCACCCTCCGTGGGCTGGTACGACCACTGACAGGAATGTGCTTCTATAAAACCGATAACTTCCTTCCAGTCAGTACGATCAGAGGTCATTGATAATAGTCCCGTCGAGCCGCTGAGCCGCCATCATTTCTGCACAGAAACTGTCCGCACTGGATAACCGCCCATAGAGGCCAGCCTGACCTGCAAGCCATTTTTTTAGTTTATCGGGATGCACAGTTTCCTCCGGTGAACAAATCTCGTATCCACTGTATCTGTTACGCGACTGTATCGACAACAGAAATTTTGCATGGCTGGCTGCAGCCCTTGAAAACAGCACCTCTACAGTTGCGACATAAATTGAATTAACAATTTGAAAACCGTGCAGTGCTGGTACCATCGGACGCTCCTTTAGTAGTCACTCCTTGCACAAGGCATCACTTGAACAATTACTTCACCACCTCCCCTCCAGCCAGATGACAGGAATACTGTGGGGACTACTGGGTGCATTTTTCATCGGTGCCAGCGATTGCATTGCCAGAGTGACGGCGCAGCGAGTATCAAAAAGCCTGTTAATACTCAGCATCATGTTTATTTCAACACTGCTGCTGATAATCTGGCTTGTTGCCACTAACGATCTGCCCCCGTGGCACAGCGGAGCCTGGTTTGCCTCTGCAGCCAGTGGCATCCTGAACGTCGTCGCGCTGTACCTTTTATACCTGGCGTTAGCTCGTGGGCCTGTTGCAGTTGCTTCGCCGTCGGCGTCCAGTTTCGCGGTAATGCTGGTGGTGATGAACGCACTGGCCGGCGAGCAGTGGTCAGCCCTGCAGGTAGTGGCAACCTTGATTGTTTTTCTGGGTGTAGCCATGATTTCGCACAGCGGTCCATCGGCAGGACCAGGCTCCACTTACTCTGCTGCATCGCTACAAAAAACAGCCTTGCTGGGACTCGCTGCAGCGGTGGCTATCTCGCTGAGGATGTTTCTGGCACAAGAGGCAACCGCCGAGTTAGGCGCGCTGCATGGTCTATTTCTCAATCGATTCTTTGCAATGCTAACCTGCCTTGTTCTGGTTATCACTCAGCTTTGCCTGCAACAGTCGCTGCAATTGCCACAAGACCGGTGGACTACCCTGCTTATTGTCGGGCAATCACTACTCGAAATGACCGCTCTGGGTGCGTTTTTAGCAGGCTCTTTTTACGGAGACAGGGTGTCAGCAACAATAGGATTCAGCGCTTTTTCCGCTGCAACCGTGGTAATCGCCCGAATATTTCTGCGCGAAATAATCGGCTGGTGGAGAATATTATGGATCACCGTAATTGGCGGTGGCGTGGTATTGGCAATACTTGGCAGTCCGCAGTTACAAGCACAATAAAACTGATCTGTGCAATTGACTCAATCCAGCTTGCGCTGCTTGATGAACGCAAGTTTTTCGGCAATCTGTTTTTCCAGTCCGCGCGGCACCGGCTGGTAAAACTCAACTGCATCTACACCGTCAGGAAAATAAGTCTGCCCCGCTGACAGACCATCTTCTTCGCTGTGATCGTATCGATACTCAGCACCATACCCAAGATCTTTCATAAACCCGGTGGGCGCATTCCTAAGATGCACCGGTACATCCTGATTCCCGGTCTGCCGGACAAATTCCATCGCCGCACCATAGGCACTATAAGCCGCATTACTTTTTGCCGCACAGGCAAGGTAGATTATCGCCTGCGCTATCGCAAGTTCACCCTCAGGGCTGCCCAAACGTTCAAAAACTGTCCAGCCATCCATCGCCAGATGCAGTGCACGCGGATCTGCATTACCTATATCCTCACTGGCCATGCGCACCACACGTCGTGCAATATAATGAGGATCACAGCCGCCATCTATCATCCGGCAAAACCAGTACAGTGCTGCATCAGGGTCACTACCTCTTACCGATTTATGCAATGCTGATATCTGCTCATAAAAGATATCGCCGCCTTTATCAAACTGGCGCAGCGAATCACGAGTAACCTCTTTCACATTGCTTTGCGTAATGCGGCGACTTCCATCGCTTTGCAACTCGGAAACATCAGCGCCGAGTTCCAGCAGCACCAGTGAACGCCGGCCATCACCATCAGCTGCACGTGCCAGCTGATTAATCACTTCATCACTTGCCTGCACTTTTTGCGTGCCCAGACCGCGCTGTTCATCTGTCAGCGCACCACGGATGATATTTTCAATTTCACTGACTTGCAGATGCTTTAAAACATAAACTCTCACCCGTGACAGCAACGCGTTGTTCAGCGCAAAAGACGGATTTTCAGTAGTTGCCCCGACAAAGAAAAAAGTGCCATCCTCGATATGAGGTAAAAACGCATCTTGCTGCGACTTGTTAAAGCGATGTACTTCATCAACAAATAATACCGTTCGAATCCCTTCGGTCTGATAGGTTTCACGTGCACTGGCAACTGCTGCGCGTATGTCCTTCACACCGGCTAACACAGCAGACAAACTGATAAACGCCGCATCACATTGAACCGCCAGCATTCGCGCCAGAGTGGTTTTACCAGTACCCGGCGGCCCCCAGAAAATCATTGAATGGAGTTGCTGGCGATCGATCGCACTGCGCAATGTGCTGCCAGCCCCGAGCAAATGCGATTGACCGGAAAACTGATCCAGTGATAGCGGCCGCATACGATCAGCCAGAGGGGCTGGTGGCCCGTCAGCAGGGGGCGGGGTGTTACTCTGTGTTGCCGGATCGGACCCTGGAAGCAAAGTGAATTGTTCGTTCATGGCCGTACTTTAACATTCTGCGGACATGCTTTTATTTTGATCACACAGATTTTCCGCCGGGACCTGACAGAAGATGCTTTACTCAGTCGGCAAAATCGTCTCTTCGAAGGTTATTTCACCGTCCACATCAATCTCATTAAGCGGCAATGTTTCTGCTATTGGCGGGCCGTCGTCAGGCAGCGGCTGACTTTCCGGCAATGCTTTCAGTAAATCCTCGTCTTCGAGGACAGGCTCTGACGGTGAAGTTAAAAGAGTGTCTTCAATTTCCGGCGGAACAACACCCGGTGTTTCTATGTTATCCAGTGCATCACCCGGTGCCTGCAGATCGGAGTCATCTGGTGCCACCCCCGCTTCACCAACCACATCCGCACCTGCCGGTGGGATAAATTGAAGGTCAGTAGATGGAATTTCAATGTTCTGTTTAAAATTGCTGAAACGAATCTGGGTGGCCTGATCGAAGTTGTCACGCAGCTCCATCGCACGAAGGCCGGTATCGTCCAGTGCTATATAAACTGCATTAAAGTCTGTGTCCTGCACCAGTGGCTCTAATTGATACCAGTGCAGGTCGTCTTTTACGCCCAGATCAGTAATTGAAAATTCGCTTTCAATAGCACGCTCACCACTCAACAGTCCGATCGGGGCGCTGCCGAGGGTCGTTGCCTGTGGTTGCATAGTGACCTGGAGTATATCTTCATCGTAGACCCACAGCGTTAAGCCGTCGGCAACGATCAATTGTTTGATTGGTTCATCATAGGTCCAGCGAAATTTACCGGGTCGCTGCAGCACGACGTGACCACTTGACTCCTGCAGAACTACTGAATCACTGTCGTACACGGTTTGCTCAAAGTCTGCAGTAAACGACTGCATGTTGGCGCTGAAGTCCAATAGTGAATCTGCCGCCACGGACATCTGACTCAGCACTAAGATAGCAATCACCGCTATCAGTTTAGAAGCTTTCATTTTTCAAATTCCGGTCTCTGATCTAAAAATCAGCTGTTGGCGGTGGTGCTGCGATAACTTCCCGCGATCCGTTATGTTGTACAGCACTGACGACACCAGCGGCTTCCATGTCTTCAACTATTCTGGCTGCACGGTTGTAACCAATTTTCAAACGCCTTTGCACATAGGAGATGGAAGCTTTGCGCGTTTCTGTCACTATCGCCACTGCCTGATCATACAAGGCGTCCTTTTCACCTTCCGAATCACCTTCACTGGCAAGGCCCGGCAGCGGCAGGGTTGATTCCTGCAATATCTCATCAACGTATACTGCCGTGCCCGACGCTTTCAGCCAATCAACCACCTTGTGTACTTCATGATCATCAACAAAAGCGCCATGTACCCGCTCCGGCAATGCAGTGCCCGGTGGCAGGAATAACATATCACCATTACCCAGCAACGCCTCTGCCCCACCCTGATCAAGTATGGTCCGTGAATCGACTTTTGACGACACTTGAAATGCCATACGAGTGGGTATATTGGCTTTGATCAATCCGGTAATAACATCGACTGACGGCCGCTGTGTCGCAAGCACCAAATGAATACCTGCCGCACGCGCCTTCTGAGCGATACGGGCAATAAGCTCTTCTACCTTTTTACCGACCACCATCATCATGTCGGCAAATTCGTCCACCACAACAACAATAAACGGCAAGGTCTCCAGATCCGGCGCAGGCTGCGATGGATCAAAGGCCTCTTCAGGTTTGTACAACGGATCCTTGATAGGTTCCCCTGCTTCAATGGCTGCAAGCACTTTTTTATTGTAGCCACCGATATTTCGCACCCCCAGAGATGCCATCAGGCGGTAGCGACGCTCCATCTCGCCGACACACCAGCGCAGCGCATTAGCCGCCTCTTTCATATCGGTCACCACCGGCGCCAGCAAGTGAGGAATACCTTCATAGACGTTTAATTCAAGCATTTTCGGATCAATAAGAATGAGCCGCACCTGATCTGCCGTGGCTTTATATAAAAGACTAACCAGTAGTGCATTAACCGCAACTGACTTACCGGAACCAGTCGTACCCGCAACCAGCAAATGAGGCATTTTCGCCAGATCTGCAACGACCGGCAACCCGCTTATATCTTTACCCAAGGCGATCGCAAGCGGGGATTTAGTGTCCTGATACAGTTTCGATTGCAGCATTTCTGTCAACTGAACGATCTCACGGTCTTCGTTGGGAATCTCCAGTCCAATGGTTGATTTACCCGGAATTACTTCCACCACCCTCACGCTCATGACCGACAACGATCGGGCAATGTCTTTGGCCAAACCGGTGATTTTACTAATCTTCACGCCGGGTGCAGGCATCGCTTCAAAGCGCGTAATCACCGGGCCGGGGTGCACTTCGACCACTTCAATAATCACATTAAATTCGGCGAGTTTGGTTTCCAGTAAACCCGATAAGTGTTGCAGTGATTCTTCTGAGTAGCCCATACGGACATTTTCAATTTCATCAAGCAAATTAACCGGGGGTATCTCACCGGTGCTTTGCGGCTTGGTGATTTTGCCTGTCTCAAACAACTGGAATTGCTTTTCTTCCATGACGGGTGCAACTGGTGCCGGTGTCGCCGGTCGCTGCGAAATCGTTATATCTTTCTTGGCAGACGCGCTGGCAGCTGGCACATCAGCAGCCGGTGGACTGACTACCGGCGGCATAACCACAGGGTCCTTTTTTTCGGTACGCACTTTTTTAGCCCGCTTTCCGGCCCCGGCAGCAGACTGCCCTACCGCTGCCGACGCCGCCGTCGCTAGCTCGCTGTCCGGCAAATCGAACATCGCAGCATCACTGGCAAGTTGTTGTTGCTGCCTGAGCTTACGCGCTTCGCGGTAGGTCAGATAATCAGCGATGCGCTCTTTTGTTGTCATCGCCCAGGCTTTGGCGTTTCTCGCCGCAAGCAATGTATAGGCACCGGTTTTCTCAACAATCGAAAACCACGAAACGCCGGTGATAAAAGTTATCGAGCCCAGAAACAATGCCAGCAGAATCAATGTGGTACCCAGCGTATTGATTACCCGAACCATATTACCGGCAACCCAGGTGCCCAGCACACCACCGCCGCCAGTACCGATGGGCAAATCCCCACGATGCACGAACAAATGCAGATCAGCCAGACCACAAGCGGTGATTAACAACAGCACCAGGCCGGCCAAGCGGGCAAAAACCAGAACGGGAGCGGTAAATTCCCGACTGTCACGGAAAGCATTCCAGCCAATAACGCCCAGAGCTACCGGCAGTAAATAGGCAACGTAGCCAAACAGAAACATCACGATGTCAGCAAACCAGGCACCGAAAATTCCGCACGCATTACGCACCTGCCCGTAACCACCACTGTGTGACCAACTAGGATCGCTGACGTGAAAAGTCATCAGCGCGATCAGCATAAGAATAGAGACCACCGCAACCAGAATCGCCAGAACTTCACGTAGCCCCCGATGCAGAAGCGCCAGGGTTCGCGCTGACATTTCGGCGTCCATCGGGGTTTTAATAGAACGCCCGTTAAATCGCGGTACTTTCGGACCAGCGGCTTTTCGGGCGGCTACGGCCTTTGGGCGCGTCAGTACTGATTGCCCGGCTGCTGTTTTTTTAGTCGCAGGTTTTCGGGCAGTACCGGATTTTTTCGGCTTGGCGGCAGCCCGGCTTTTTCGCGTGGCTCCGGCCTTGGAGGTAGCGGCTTTAGAAGTCAAGAATAGTCCGAATTGGGAATGTGTTATTAGTGTTGTATGGCATCACAACGATCGCCAGCCCCTGTTTACAGCAGATAGCGAACTTCGGGCGCGCTAACTGTGTCCTACCCGCGGGCACGTTGCTACAATGCACCCAGACCTACCATCTTATGACGATCCTGAGCGCTAACAAAGCGGAGTGGTTAGATTGTCATAAAACCAGATTTTACTAATGGAAACAAAGCACCACAATGAGCGAAACCAAACACTGTAAGTTGCTGATTCTAGGTTCCGGACCCGCCGGTTATTCTGCTGCTGTCTATGCAGCGCGCGCCAACCTGCAACCCGTCCTGATAACCGGCATTGAACAGGGCGGCCAATTAATGACCACCACTGACGTGGATAACTGGCCAGCTGACGATCAGGGCGTACAGGGACCTGAATTGATGGAACGCTTTAAAAAGCACGCTGAGAGATTTGAGACAGAAATGGTTTTCGATCATATTCACACCGTCGATCTCAACAACAAGCCTTTTACTCTGACCGGTGACTCTGCAACTTACACCTGCGATGCGCTGATAATCTGCACCGGTGCCAGCGCGCGCTACCTGGGGCTGCCGTCTGAAGAAGCCTTTAAAGGCAAAGGTGTTTCTGCCTGCGCCACCTGCGACGGATTTTTCTACAAAGGCAAAAGAGTGGCAGTCATCGGCGGCGGCAACACCGCAGTTGAAGAGGCTCTGTATCTTTCAAATATCGCCTCCGAGGTCGTTGTCGTGCATCGCCGTGACGAACTTCGTGCAGAAAAAATCATGCAAAAACACCTGTTCGAAAAAGAAGCCGACGGCAAAGTGGTGATGAAATGGAACAACAATCTTATCGAAGTGCTGGGTGATGATATGGGTGTTACCGGCATGCGAATCAAAGATAATGACGGCAGCACTGAAGACATCGATCTACACGGCGTGTTCATCGCCATTGGTCACACACCGAACACTGAAATTTTCAAAGAACAACTGGAAATGGCCGGTGGTTACATAAAAGTTAAAAGTGGCACAGAAGGAAACGCAACCGCCACCAGCATTGAAGGAGTATTTGCCGCAGGTGATGTAATGGATCATGTGTATCGACAGGCAATTACCTCAGCGGGGTCCGGCTGCATGGCAGCGCTTGACGCTGAAAAATATCTCGATGCACTTGCCAGAAATACCTAGCCATGACCATTCGCTATTTGATCACATCAGTTAGTTGATTGCCTGAGATACTGTGCAAATCGAAACCTGCGATGCACTGGCCAACGTAGCGGCCAGTGACTGGAACGCTCTTGGCGACGGTAGCAATCCCTTTGTACGTCACGAGTTTTTATGCGCACTGGAAACACACGGCTGCGTTGCTCCTGAACACGGCTGGCATCCGTATCATCTGTTGCTCAAAGACGATGATGAAAATCTTATCGCCGCGGCTCCCGCCTATATCAAAACAAATTCCTACGGTGAGTTTGTCTTTGATTTTGCATGGGCAGAAGCCTACGAACGCAGCGGTGGCAACTACTACCCGAAACTGATTTTCGCGATACCATTTACACCGGCAACCGGTCCCAGACTTCTGGTCAGAGAGGACCACGATTATGCAGAGTGCGCCGGCGCAATATTCAATGCCGCTATGGCTATCGTAAAACAGCATAAATGGTCAAGCGTACACTGGCTGTTCCCGTTTAAGGACGACGCCGAATCCATGGCAGCGGCGGGCTATATGCTGCGCACCGGATGTCAATATATCTGGTCGAATGACAACTACCGCGACTTTAACGACTTTCTGTCACGCTGCACTTCCAAAAAGCGGAAAAACCTAAAGCGAGAACGCAAACGGGTAGCCGAGCAAGGCGTTAGCCTGGAAGTGATGCACGGCAATGAACTGAACGCCCGCGACTGGCAGCAGGTGATGGGCTTCTACCTCGATACGTTTAATCGAAAATGGGGCACGCCAACACTGAACCACAAGTTCTTTTTAGAGATCGGGCAAACCATGGGCGAGCAGATTATTATCGTGTTTGCCAGCCACAATGAAGAGCGAGTCGCCTGCTCTGTCATGTTCAAAGGCTCAGACACACTGTACGGCCGCTACTGGGGATGTAAGGAAGAATTTCACAGCCTTCATTTTGAAGCCTGTTACTATCAGGGAATTGACTATTGCATAAAACACGGCTTGTCGAGATTTGAACCCGGAGCCCAGGGTGAACACAAGATTGGCCGTGGCTTTGTGCCAACACTCACCTGGTCAACACATTTTCTGACCCACGAGGCGTTCAGCAATGCTGTGCAAAATTTTCTTGAACAGGAACGCCCTATGATGCAACAACGCTGCGAAGAACTGCATGCGCTGCTACCCTTTAAAGAACGGCAAAACCCGCCGACAACCCCTGACTGATTATCGCCGGGCAGACTCTACTCATATCCGCCCTGCGGTTGATTAAAAAATGACTGAACCGCCAATTCCATATTTGGATTCTTTAGACAACTTCACACCATTTCCTCACCCAGACAGGGCCATGCGAGAGCCGAATGGCTTACTGATGGCAGGCGCTAACCTAAAGCCGGAAAGGTTACTGCAAGCGTATAGTAACGGTATTTTCCCGTGGTATTCAGAAGGCGAGCCGATACTGTGGTGGTCTCCCGATCCCCGCTGCGTAATTTGGCCCGATGACATCAAAATCTCTCGCAGCCTGCGCAAGACAATCAAAAAACAAATCTTCACTGTAAGTAATAATCAGGCATTCGCAGAGGTTATCGGAAACTGCAGCAAACCCCGGCCCGGCTCGGACGGCACCTGGATTACCGAAGACATGACAGAATCCTATTGCGAACTGTTCCGGCGCGGCCACGCCGAATCGCTAGAGGTCTGGCACGAAGACGAACTGGTTGGAGGTCTTTACGGAGTGACAGTAGGCAGAATATTTGTCGGAGAGTCTATGTTCAGTAGAAAAACGGACGCATCAAAAATCGCTCTGGTCACGCTGGCCACAAGCGGGCGATTTGCACTTATTGACTGCCAACTTCCCACGGGCCATTTACGCTCAATGGGAGCGGTTAGTATCAGCCGCAGCGAATACCTTGAAGCGCTGAAACAACTGTCATAACAGCTGGTACCACAGTCTGACGACTCTGTACTTGATAAAGAAGCACTAATTAGCTTACCTTCTACCCGGACGGACAGGCACTGGATCGTCCGTCTGCAAACATAACCACTGGAAACTACCTTGT
The DNA here is from genome assembly GCA_937922015.1 of uncultured Granulosicoccaceae bacterium. Lineage (GTDB taxonomy): Bacteria > Pseudomonadota > Gammaproteobacteria > Granulosicoccales > Granulosicoccaceae. Next base: position 762 of record CAKZVB010000224.1, on the reverse strand, counting down.
CAAAAGAGAAATCACGCAGTCGCGCCGAAGGCAGAATAGGCAACCGCTGGATCGGTGTCGACCTTGACGGAACACTGGCCGAATGGGACGGCTGGAAAGGACATCAACACATCGGCGATCCAATTCCGGCCATGCTGGAACGCGTTAAACGCTGGATCAAGATGGATATCGAAGTGCGGGTGTTCACTGCCCGGGCTTCAGTACCGGAACATATAGCACCGGTAGAAAGGTGGCTTGAAAAACATGGCCTTGGCAGCCTTCGAGTCACCAATGAGAAAGATTATCGAATGCTGCAGCTATGGGATGACCGTTGTATACAGGTCATTCCAAATACCGGCGAGCTGATCAAAAACGTCACCTGGGTAGAGCCCGCCAAACCGGCCGATTCGCCTGCACAGGCCGACAGCAAACCGGACAACAAAGACAGCGAAACATGAGCCGCTTCGTGCTGGCGCAGTTGAATATCGCAAAACTGCTGTATCCGCTGGAAGCCGTCGAGACACAGGATTTCGCTGACAACCTTGACCGCATTAATCAACTGGCCGAACGCTCTGCCGGTTTCGTGTGGAGACTGGAAACAAGCGAAGAAAGCGAAGCTACAGCGATCCAGCATTTCGGCGCTGACGTGATAGTGAACATGAGCACCTGGGAGAACATAGATTCGCTGCACAATTTTGTCTATAAGACCGCGCACACAGATTTTTTGCGACGACGCAAAGAATGGTTTTCGCAGATGAAGACATACAGTGTCATGTGGTGGCA
>CAKZVB010000223.1 GCA_937922015.1 uncultured Granulosicoccaceae bacterium | reverse complement strand
CCACCACCTTGCCTGCGCTCTACCCGATCTTTCCAGCCTGGTTCATCCGGACACTATTTTTATTTCCCTTCTCAACGGGCTTACCAGCGAAACTATTATCGGACAAATGTATGGCAGCGAGAAAGTGCTGCTATCCATCGCAATGAATTTGGATGCCCGCCGGGAGGGAAATAGAATTTTTCACTCGCGGCCTCCGCTTTTGATCTTCGGCGAGGCCAACAACCTCAACCCCGGTCCTAAAGTGCAGGCGGTTCAGGAAATCCTGAATCAAGCCGGCATCAGCCACCAAACGCCGGAAGACATGAATCGATCGATCTGGTGGAAATTCATGGTGAACGTAGGAATGAATCAATCCTCGGCAGTAACCGGCGCAACCTATGGTCGCTATAAATCGGAATCGCCGCTGCGATGGTTAAAGGAGACGCTTATGCACGAAGTCATCGCGGTGGCCCGGGCTGAAGGTGTTGACTTAAGAGATGAAGACGCGACCAGTTTCTATAAAACTCTGGATATCATTGCAGAAGACGGAAAAACCTCGATGCTGCAGGATATAGAAGCATCCCGTAAAACTGAGGTCGACATGTTTGCACCAGTGGTGATAGCACTGGGAGAAAAACATCGCATCCCCACACCGGTCAATCAAACCATTCTAAGCGTCATTCGCTCACTGGAAAAGCAGTACAGCGACACGTAAACCCATTAATCCAGGGCCACCGTCGCGCTATCTACAAGCCACCCGCCAGGCGCGATAATCTTGATGGTGGCATTTTCAGTTTTTTTTAGCATCAGCCTTATGCGCACAGCAACGACTATTCTATAATCACTCCTTGCCGAGCCCGACAGACCTTATTGACCGGTACGTACAGATTCACGCACGTGCATCAGGTGAACCACCATCCGTATTCGGCACAACCATCGATTTTCCCAATAATTCAATTTCAGTAGCAATCTTTCTGATAGCTTCTATACCCGCACCATGCGGCGCATAATCGAATGGTGATTGCTCGTTGCGTTCGGCATCCATTAACGCTTCGTCGTGAGGGACCTGACCAATGATGGTCATGCCATGTTGCTTGCAGAACGTTTCGATAGCGTCCATGTCATCCTGGTTCCTTACTTTGTTGGCTACCACCCGGACAAACTGAACACCAAGCTCCACTGCAAGTTCAGAGGTTCGCATTGCCGCTTCCAGTGAGCGATAATAAGGCTCGGCGACAACCAGCATCATGTCGACATGACGTGCGGTGCCGCGCCGCAAATGTTCTAAACCAGCCTCCATATCAGTGACCGTGTGATCGCCTATGGATGTAAGCTCGGCAATCAGGCCCCGCACAGCTCGGTGCGAGCCGCACATACAACCCATACCTGCCGTACCGTGCTCAGGTTTCCCCATCACGATCAAGTCAATACTACTGGCAACACGCGAGGCATACTGCTGCATGATTTCTTCGGTTGGCAGCGTTGGCTCCACATGGCTATTACCATCGCTGTCTTTGACAAGGCGCATGATAGTCGGCGGTATGTAGGTTATTTTGTCGGCATCTCCGCGGGACATGCCAAGCGTTAGCGCCAGGTTGGGGTTGGGATCCCCATCTATCGCAAGTATGGGGTCTCCGTCCTCTGCGAAGATACGGGCCAAAGTACCTGCTATTGTGGTTTTGCCTGAGCCGCCCTTGCCTACCGTTGCAAGCTTCATAGATCACCTTGATTGATTAATTTTTAACTACTATATCGCGGATATTGTACCTGTTCCACCGCGCCGTGATTTTGCACTTGTTCTATCCATAAACACATCTTTACCGCTCTTCCTTTCGACTGCCAGATATCGGCAGATACCGAATATTCCATCACGAAAACAGCGGCAGTATCCCTGAATGCGTTTTATCACCGCGCTGAACCTGAACCTTCTCTACCGGCAAACCAAACAATAGTTCGAGTTTCTCCTCGCTCAGCATTTCTTCCGAACTCCCCCACTGTGCATCATCTGCGCTTTGCAGCAGCAAAGCGTAATCGGCAATATGTGCTGCATGCTGAGGAAAGTGAGTTGTCATCAATATTGCCAGACCGAGATCTTCGGCAAGACGGCGTAGTGTCGACAGCACCAGATCCTGATTGCGAAAGTCCAGCGCGGATGCAGGCTCGTCGAGTATTAACACCTGGCACTCGGACGCCAGCGCCCGTGCAATCATCACCAGTTGACGTTCACCACCGCTGAGGCGATTAAAATGCTGCTCCGCGAAACCGGATAGCCCAAGTAGTGAAAGCGCGTTGCGTGCGTGTTGGTAATCTTTGGGGCCCGGCGCTCGAAACATTCCCACGTGCGCGGCACGCCCCATGACAACGATATCGATCACTTTATAGGCAAAGGCAATCTCAGCGCGTTGCGCAACATAACCGAGACGCCCACCCAGTGAAGCCGTACCTGTATCGGGTTTTAACAGACCAACTACCGACTTTAAGAGTGTCGTTTTACCCCGACCGTTGGGACCTAGAATGGCGGCTATTTTGCCTGCAGCAAGCGAAAAACTGACATCGCGAAACACCCGGTTTTCTCCATAACGGAACCCCAGATCCTGAACATCAATCATTCCGAGGTCCACCCTTTATTGGCTGTACGACGTAACAACAAACCGAATATCGGAGCTCCGATCAATGCGGTGATAATGCCCACCGGAATTTCAGCCGCGATTGCCGTGCGCGCTACATTGTCCACATGAATCAAATAACTGGCACCGATTAACATGGCTGCCGGAATCAGCACTTTATGATCGGGACCGGTCAGCATGCGTGCAAAGTGCGGGATCACCAACCCTACCCAACCGATCACACCTGCAGCAGCCACCACCGCAGAGCTGATCAGTGCGATAGCAGTCAATGCTATCCAGCGCGTACGTTCAACTTTAACACCCAGCGCATGCGCTTCTTCGTCACCCAGCGACAGCACGTTAATCTGAAAGCGCATCAGGTAGATCACAGCACTACCGATAATCACAGGCACGGCGATGAGCCAGACTTTTTCATAACTTGCAGAGGCAAAACTGCCCATTAACCAAAACACAATGGCCGGCAGTTTGTCATCCGGATCAGCAACAAATTTGGTGACCGACACCAGCGCCGAAAAGAATGCACTGGTCACAATACCTGCCAGCACCAACATAAGAATGGATGCCCTGCCTTGCTGTCGACTGATACTGTAGACGATGACCATCGCCAGCATGCCGCAGGCAAACGCCAGACCAATCAGCAAATAGCGGCTTTCGGAAAGTAAAATTGCCAGCGCTCCGCCAAATGCTGCGCCGGATGATACACCGATAATCTGCGGGCCAACTAAGGGGTTGCGAAAAATACCCTGCAAAGCCGAACCGGCCACCGCAAGACCTGCCCCCGCAAGCCCTGCCATCAGCACTCGCGGTATGCGAATTAATTCGACCACCCGCGCCTCTACAGGTGTCCACCACGGTTCCATCGGCAACAGCGCCGAGGCCAGTATACCGGCAACATGTGACACGGGTACCGCAAAGCGACCAATGGCAAGCGACAGCAATGCGCTCAGCACCAGGACAATAACAAGTACAATAAACAGCGCTGGCCGCCAGCGTGATTCACGCACGCCGGCGACCAGTGTTTGTTGCATCACAGAGCAGCCCGGTTATTGTTTATCGGGCGAGAAAATCTCGTAGTTTGCAGCATCTTTATTCATACTAAAACGCAGGATCTTTTTAACGTTGTCTGCGCTAACACCTTGCCCGTACATAGTCTTATAGTTTTCATCCATGCGGCGTGGCAAATCCCAATCAAACCGTTCCGGGTGCAACACCATACTGAGCCATAACCATGTCAATGGCGATTCCTGATTTGGTGGATCCCATCGATAACCACCCAGTGGCATTTTGTACACACGGCGGTTTTTAACCGCAGACAGATCGGCAAACAACGGGTTGTCATAGACATCTTTTGGTGAGAGTTTTTTCTCAAAACCGTTCAGCAGAATCACTTCCGGATCCCACGCAATAACCTGCTCGGGTCCGACTTCAGCGAACATACCCAACTCCGATGCTGCATTCTGCCCGCCAGCCAGATTGATGTAGAAATTATTGTACGACTTACCACCAGCGACGCGAAGCTTGGACAGGTAGTTCATAAAATAGAGTACACGCGGTTTCTCAGCGGCAGGGATTTTGTCGGTTTCAGCTTTGATCTCGGCCTGTACCTCGTCACGCCACGAAATCATTTTTGCCGCTTTCTCTTCGTTGCCCGTGACAGCCCCCATCATCGTAAGCCAGCGGCGGGTAAACGCTTCTTGTCCGATCTTGATTAACGCGACGTTTAGACCGGCATTCAGTAATGGATCGATGATGTCGTCGTTTAAGTGTCCCCATTGAAAAACCAAATCCGGTTCCAGCGACAATAATGCTTCTACGTTGGGGCTGAAGTTAAAACCCGGTCCAGCGATATCCGAGGGAATCGACATGGCATCCGGATAGAAAGTCTCCAGTATCTGGTCTTTTATTGCGGTCTTGGATAGCGGGTGCATTCCCACAAGCTTTTCTGTACCACCGTCAACCGACATAAACATCGACGCGGCCGGTATAGGAATAGTGACGACCCGCGCAGCTTCACTATCCAGAGTAACAATGCGATCGCGCTGATCGGTGAAAGTGATCGGGTCTGCATTCGTGCCTGACACAACGGTGCCGGTAATTGCTAAAAGCAGCAGTTTTGCGAGTGATATGGTTTTCAAGTTTACAACCTCTCTTTGAAGTAAAAATCAGCCATGCCCTGACCATATGGCCAGATCGAATTTTTTACGCTGAATTCAATTGATAAGTGCAATAACAACACACGGGCGTATTGCATAACGGTTTAGTCAATTTGTGCATCCTTGAATGCGGGTAGTGATTCAACTTGTTCTGCCAATGCGAACAGCCTTGGCAGGTCAGTACGCTGCAGCGTGCCTGGAAAAATATGCTCAACGAAGGTCAGACCTACGACCGTGGTGACGTCTGCCTGGCCGATCTTGTCGCCACCAAAATAGCCGCCTGCCGAGAGCTCCGCTTCAAGCGCGGCAAAACCGCTTCCGCATTGCCGAAGCAAACGCTTCAAGCGCACGTCATCCGGTGGTGTCCGTCTGCGTTCGGCGTTGGCAGTCATAGCGCGGTCGATCGCACCGGTAGCCAGTGCAATTTGATAAAAAGCCTTGCGGCGTGCAAAACCGGATGCTGGCATCAAGGCGTCGGTTCCTGCGAGCTGATCCAGATGGTCGAGAATGGCAGCGCTGTCGACTAATGTTTCTTCGTTTGAAAGCAACAACGCCGGAACCCGACCAACGGGGTTAATTCGTTCACGTTCTGCTTCATCGTCTATAGCGGACAATACCAGGCGCTCAAACGGCATTTCATAACAGTTGAGCGTGACCGCAATACGTCGCACGTAAGGTGATAATAAACGACCAACCAGACAGGGAAACTTCTGAGTCATGATTCATCGCCAGCGGTTAAATCGGTGATTGACAACACGTTAAAGGCATCCAGTGGTTCCATGGACAACAGGCGTTCTGATAATTCTATTTGCAGACCTCTAAACGTCGTTGTCTCTGCGGTGATTGCCGTTCCCGCCAACACCTTACGGCGCAGCGTTACAAATTCTTTGGGCAGTATGTTTTGCTTCAATCCGAACTCCACTGCTTTACCCTTCGCCGTAACTCTATACCAGTACGCCCCTTTGGCGGCCTCGGCAATGTGCGCATCCGGTTTTTTGTCACTGACCAAATGAAACGCTTCGCGACTCACAGCGCGAGTGACCATCTCGACCGCATCGCGAGCGCCCGGCCCGCCGAACGCGGTTTCAACTTTTATATCATTGCGATCAAGTGGCTCACCATCGGAAAGACTGGCCCACGCAGCACGTAACACGGTGTATCCGACACTCAGACCGCACAGACTGCGCGTGCCGTGAAACTTCTTTAGATCATCAAACGTAATCTCGATCGGTCCGTCGATATCCTTATAAACAAGTGCTGTCACGATAATCTCACTGTCATAAATTTGTTATGTGTTGTGTGCTAACAGATGCGCGGGAGTTGATCACCATCGGGCATATCAACCAGGCGTTGACCGCCCAACAAGGCATTCATGATCAACACCCCTGCAGGATCAGTTCGAACCTCACCGATTAGAGTCACATTTTCGCCACCGGGCAAGTCACGCAGTAAAGCCACAGCGGCGTCAGCGTCAGCCTCACTGACAACGGCGACAAACAAGCCTTCATTCGCCAGGTACAATGGATCGAGGCCGAGAATTTCCGACACACCTCGAACCTCGGGTTTCAACGGCAGACTGGCCTCGTCTATAAAAACAGATGTGCCCGATGCATCTGCAAACTCATTTAACACAGCAGCGACACCACCACGAGTCGCGTCACGCATGGCACGCAAGCCGGGAATACCCTGAGCCAACGCGGTGCACATCGACACCAGAGACCGACAGTCACTGATCAGTTCAGTCTCCAGACCCAGATCACCGCGCGCAACCATGATTGCTGCACCGTGTTCGCCAATGCTGTTTGACACCAGGACACGATCACCTGCCATTATATTTTTCGGTGACAAGTTCAATTCCGCTGCTATTTGTCCGATACCCGCTGTATTGATAAATATACCATCCGCACAACCCCGGTTAACCACCTTGGTATCGCCCGTGACAATACTCACGCCTGCATCATCCGCTGCTGCTCTGGCACTGCGGGCAATCTGTCTGAGTTCAGAGATGGCAAAACCTTCTTCAACAATAATTGAAAAAGACAATGCTATAGGTTGTGCACCTGATACCGCAAGGTCGTTTACGGTGCCATAAACGGCCAGCTTACCTATATCACCACCGGGAAAAAAAATTGGGTCGATAACGAAGCTATCAGTCGTAAACGCAAGCGCATGAGCACCGGCTTCTAATCGTGCGCTGTCATTTAAATCCGATAGGTTGTTCGAGCCGAACTCCGACAGAAAAACATCGTCGATAAGATCCTGCATTGATCGACCACCTGCACCATGTGCAAGGGTAACCGCAGAACCGCGCACTTTACCGGTTTGCGATCGATGCGACTCGGGTATTCGACTCAATGATCAATGCCTGCTGCGTCAAACTGATGATAGGCTGCACAAGCACCTTCGGATGAAACCATTAACGCGCCCAATGGAGTTTGTGGTGTGCATTGTCTGCCATAGGCTGCGCACTGCGTTGGCTTGATGATGCCCCGCACCACATCGCCACACTGACAAATAGCCGGGTCCGGCACCTGCGCCTGCACCAGGCCAAATTTAAGCTCGGCATCGTAGCGATGATATTCTTTGCGAAAGCGCACGCCCGATGCTTCAATGTTGCCAAGCCCGCGCCAGTCACAATGCTCGCGCTCTTCATAGACTTCGGCAATTGCACGCATCGCTTCTGCGTTGCCGTCTTCGGGCACAATACGCGCGTACTGATTTTCAACTGTTGCACGCCCTTCGGCCAGCTGGGTTAACACCATTAGCAACGATTGCAGCAAATCAAGCGGTTCGAAACCCGCAACGACAAACGGTTTATTATGTTCCGTGGGAATAAAATCATAACCACGGTTGCCAATAACCATACTGACGTGCCCGGGGCCGATAAAACCATCGATCTGTGCCTGTGGATCGTCAAGCAGTGCCTTTAGTGTTGGTATGATAGTAATGTGCTGGCATATCATTGAAAAATTGCTGACGCCACGGCGCTTTGCTTCAAGGACAGTCAACGCCGTTGATGGCATGGTGGTCTCAAAACCAAGTGCAAAAAACACAACCTCGGAGTCCGGGTTCTTTTCTGCCAGTGTCAGCGCATCCAGCGGCGAGTAAACCATACGTACATCTGCACCACCTGCACGTGCCTGCAGCAGACTGCCCTTCGAGCCCGGTACACGCATTGCATCACCAAAGGTGGTAAATATGACACCGTCGGTTTCAGCTATTGTTACGCAGTCATCCACCCGCCCCATTGGCAGCACGCAAACGGGACAACCCGGTCCATGTACAAACTCTATGGTATCCGGCACCATCCTTTGCAGGCCATAACGAAATATTGAATGAGTGTGTCCGCCGCAGACTTCCATAATATGCAATGGACGATCATCGGGGATAGTGACTCGCTTGAGCGTTAAGCCGATCGCATCTATCAGCGCCCGGGCTTTTTCAGGGTCGCGAAATTCGTCTGCGTATTTCATTGCCCGGGTTGTGGTCCGGGTTGTGCGCTATTGAGCATGGCCAGGTGTTCTTCATTTACCTCGCCAAGGAGTTGCAGTAACTCCAGCGTTTTTTCGGCTTCGGCTTCATCGATAATTGCCATCGCAAAACCGGCATGGACAAGCACCCACTGTCCGGTCAGATCATCGAGAGCTTCAGCGGCAGCTACACAGGCAACGTTGACCTTGCGACGCACGCCGGAGATATCAACCACCGCCAGAAACGCCTCACGATCCGTGATCTCCTGTACAACACCGGGTATTCCTAAACACATTAGTCAACTTCCAGATTTTGGCCGCAACGATTCCGGTCAATCAAAGGCATGACCCCGTACCTGACAACCCGACCGCCAATTGACCGAGCGCAATACCCCCGTCGTTTGGAGGCACGGCAGCATGCAGTAGTACACGCTTACCCGCGATTTTCAGATTATCTGCAACACGATTGGAAATCAATTGATTTTGAAAGCTGCCACCACTGAGTGCGATTAATCTCTCACTGTCATCCTGCAATGCCACCTGCGCCCAGACATCAGCCCAGCCCAGATGAAATCGTGCGGCCGCTCGAGCTGTGTTCCCGGCTGTGATTTCCGATATTAAGTCCTCCCATAGCGGTGACGGGTCAACCTCTGTGAGATGCGGATTCCCGGCTGCAGGTCGGCGGATAAGCGATAACGGCTCTGGCAGGCCATGTTGGTTGATATAGTGGGATGCAGCCTGTTCCAGCCGCATGGCAGCCTCACCCTCATAGGACTGCCGTGCCGGTGCGTAGCCAAGTGCAACTGCTACTGCATCAAACAAGCGACCGGTACTGGAAGCGGTGGGCACGTTGATTCCCGCCACGATAGCGGAGCACACAGGCTGCACAGGATACTCAGCCAGTGCTTTTTGATATACCTGCGGCCAGCTTTCAGGCAGCCCATACCGAGTGAACAGTCGTGCCAGCAGATTTCTCCACGGATCCCGCGCTGCTGCATCACCTCCGGGCATCGATGCCGCTGACAGGGTGGCGATCCGCTCGGCGCTGCCGTATCTGACACGCAAGGCCTCAGCGCCCCAGATGTCACCAGTGAGTCCGGCGCCAGTGCCGTCCTGGACCAAAGCGATTATCTCAGTATCACAGTCGATTTGATGCTCAACCATCAGAGAGGCGGCGTGTGCGTGATGGTGCTGTACACCAACAAGCGGCAAATCACGAGCATCAGCGTAGGCTTGCGCCAGACGACTCGAGTGATAGCCAGTGTGCATGTCGCACATCACCAGCGCTGGCCGGACATCAAACAGATCAGTCAGCCGGTCAATGTTTTCCAGCAGATCCTGTGCGGTACGAAGGTCCCCGAGGTCCCCCATGTGCTGCGACAGAATTGCCCGGCCGTGTTTGGCCAGCGCGAAGGCATTTTTTGAATCCGCACCAAAGGCGATCGCATCGGGATGACCTGCAAAACCTTCAGGCAAACTGAGAAGTTCGGGGGCCAGGCCGCGAGCGCGACGCAGCACCTGCGTGCCTGATCGTGTCATCTGCACCACGCTGTCATCAATTCGGTTTTCAATTTTGCGGTTGTGCAGTAGCCAGCCATCGGCAATACCATCAAGATCGTTAAGCGCTTCGGTATTGCCAGTGAGTTGCGGTGCTGCTTTTTGATTGCCACTGGTCATGATCAACGGCGTGTCGAACGAGGCGAGTAACAATTGATGTAACGGCGAGTAAGGCAACATAAGCCCAACCATACTCAGTCCGCTAAGCACTGACGGCGCCAGTGGGGAAGGATCCGGATCATGTAGTAAACGCTTTGATAGCTGTGGCGATAACAGCGGTGTCAACACAATCGGTGCCGCTGCCGATGTCAATTGCGCTTCGACAGCCACATCAACTTTTACATAACGTTTTGCAACATCGATATCACGAACCATGATTGCAAACGGTTTTGCCGGCCGCGATTTAAGTCGACGCAGTTTTGCAACTGCCGCTTCATCACCAGCGAGACACGCCAGATGAAAACCGCCAATGCCGCGCAGGGCCAGCAAACCACCAGCCTTTAGCAGATCAACCGCCTGTTGCAATGGATCCTGTGCCTGGTCATTCTGCCGATGACTGTCGGACTTACCGTCAAACCAAATCCGCGGGCCACAAACGGGACAGGCCAGCGGCTGTGCATGATAACGACGGTCAGACAGATCATGGTATTCGTCTCGACAATCCGCACAAAGCTCAAAGGCAGCCATAGTGGTGTTCGATCGATCGTATGGAATACCATGAATAATTGAAAAACGAGGCCCGCAGTTGGTGCAATTCAAAAACGGGTATTGGTAGCGTCTGTCTTCCGGATCGAATAATTCAGCGCTGCAGTCACTACAGATTCCGGCATCAGGTGCAACACCGGTTTGCACGTCGCCTTCTACACTTGTGCGAATATCGAATGGACTGACCAATGAATCATCGCAGCGTTCCAGAGTGATGCAATCAATACGCGCCAGCCTTGGAAGTTCGGCGACAAGCCGCTGCTGAAACTTTTCCGTGGCATCTGCCGGTAACAGAATGCAAACACCATCCGCCGTGTTACGCACCCAGCCCGGCAGACCAAGCTGCATCGCCAAACGACGCACAAAGGGTCGAAAGCCCACCCCCTGAACGATACCTGTTACCTGCAAACGCACGGCACTCACGTGTGAAACCTGTTTAACAATGGCGGGTATACTTGCGGGTACACTGGCAAGCGCTGTTACCGCAGTGAAGTAAGTAGGTCAAAAGCCATGTCAACAGCACGCGGTATCGCGGCTTCCACCTCGGTATGAAGCTCGGTGCCGAAAGCATCTGCATCGGACGGCTGACAGCCAATGATCCGCACTAGCGGTGGCAGTGCGCCAACCGCACGCGCCATTGTCATTGCACGCACAGGAGTGGCGTAGTGTACGTCGGCGAAAAAATCGCGCTTTTCTTTTTCGGTAAATGAATCTACATCGGGAAGTTCGGGTTCTAATAACCACAACTGACCTATATCACCATCACGATCAAACGCATCAAACAGAAGCAGAGCATCGTAACCGCGCATCAGTTCCTGAACCATATGGATGCCACCGATGCCGACTTCCTGAACTACTATGTCGGCAGTCATTCGGGGGTCGGCTTTCATTCGCGCCGCAGCCAGCACGCCAAATGCATCGTCACACTTTAATTCATTGCCAACGCCGGCAACTAACATAGCCATGCAACTAAAACGAAGACATTTGCGGTTCAAAAGGAACGCCGAAACCGATCATTAGTCGTCCCTGTGAATCCATGCGGGTGGCGTAACACCGCAAACCGGTACCACCCCCAAGCTTTGCCCCGTTGCGTAAATCATAAGCGCAACCGGGACCATGCGGGCAGATCCATGCAAGGCCATCGAGTTTACCGTTTGTCATCTGCCCGCCATGAGTCGGGCAGGTAGCATCCAGCACCAGATCACGACCGTCGACATGTGCGATTAACAGCACACCCTCTTCCATTTGACAGATAAACGCAGCGCCTTCTTCCGGTGTGTATTCCTGCGGTGCGGGTGACCAGTGCGCAGGTTCATTACTCGGCAACGTATCGTTAAACACCGGCAACTCACCGCTTGGGTAAAAAGACACAGATTGTGCAACCGGCCGCGTGAGTCTTTCATCTGGCTGATCGTCGGCAAGCCCGGCAGGTGGGACCAGATCGTACATGCCCATCAGCGTATTGATCGCCGGGTCAGTAACTACCTGCTCCAGTACTCCTTCTTTAAATAACCTGACTAAGCGGTGTAACGCTTCCCGGTGCAGCGTATCGATACCGGCCAAAGCCGTAAACACCTGCTTCTTGATGTCTTCGTCTTTGATGTCGTCCAGCGCCGCTAGCAGGGTGCCCGTTTGTGCAACCAGATCCTGCCACTCTTCATTACTGCGGTAACCCTCCAGCGGATGCGGATCTGCCTCTGATGGATTTTGTGTCATTGTAGCTGGCCTGCGCTGTTAATGAGGGTTGGGCCTGCAGCGTCAGTGATGAGCGTGTTGATGATGATCACAGACCTGCCCTTCTTCACAACAGCCGGCTGTGCATTCACCGTGTGCGCCCTGCTGCAACTCGGTGAAACTCTCGTAGAACATAAAACCCGCCTTTCGTTTTCCATCATCACTAAAGCGATAAGCCTCCCCGACTTCGATGAGCAACCCTTCACTGGCCAGCTCAGCCATTACCTCTATAACAATATCGCCTTCGTTTTTAAGGAACGGCATCATGGACTTGGGCGTAAAGGTATCGCCAAAGCCCTCGCCCTGATACCAGTAACAAATCTGCAGTACATCTTCACGCACTATCAGTCGATCAAGCGCGTTTGATTTTGTTTCATTATCAGACATGTGATTTGCTCTTTTTCGAGACCGCATGATTTTGAATAAACGGCTGTACTGGCGTCAGTGACGCCGCTGATTTCTCCGCCAGCGGCAACTGCGTTTTATCACCGTTGCGAGCGATATCCACAGCCGTCTCAATGATACGCTGGCGTTGTTCGGTTGGCGAAAACCCGAAATGCTCAAGCAAGGCGTTTTCATCAGTGCTCCAGCCTTCGCTGTCGGCCATCACCAGGCGCCCGAAGGTATTGCCCTGCATGTCTGCTTCAACGGTATAACATTCTTTTGGCCACGCCTTGAAATATTCGCCAATCATTAAGGTGTTTTCCAGGTCAACTATGCCTGTCACCGCTTCGTAGACGCGTTCCTGTACCGCAAGCTCGGTAGCTTCACCACCGCGCCACTGGCACGCCTGTACATTGCCGGGGCTGCGGGATGTGGCACTGAGCCCGATCAATACTAAACGATCAGGCCGCGGCATTTCATCATTCTGAAATCGTTGCACTATATGCACAGGGCTCCAGGTAAAGTTTTCAATCGTAACATGCGCCGCATCTGTCAGAGCCGCTTCAAGGCCTGCCATCAAGGGAGGCCCAAGCGGGTAACTGTCGAGAATTGCAGAATAACCGACAATACCAATCAAGGTCGCCGGAGCGTCATTACTGGTGGTCATGGCAATTGTTTTTAGATTATCTGCTCTTAAATATCCTGGCTAATCAATACCACAGGCGCAGGTAGTGACTTCCCTGGTAACTACTTTGTCTGAGCCCTCCACCATCACATGCGTTGTACACGGCATGCAGGGATCAAACGAGCGCAACGCCCGCAAAATATCGATGCCCTGAAAATCTTTTTCATCATTAAATGCGGTTTCAACGATCGGCGTATTCATCACAGCTCGTTCATACGGGCCCTGCTCACCCCAGGGTGTGGTCGGGCAGGCATTTATCGTTGACGGCGTGACGATTTGATAGTTGGCCAGCAGACCGTCTTTGATTTCGCAGTGATGAGACAAAAAGCCACGACCCGCACCCCAGAATCCGGCACCGATTGAATGACCTTCCCTGGGAATTTCAAACGGCGTGGCAACTTGTGTTTCACCCTGCTTTTGCAGATCAAATGCTCGTACCAGATTTTCCATTGTCACCATCAGGTTGAAGCCCACCGCATAGGCGCGCGCACGGTTGCGTTCAAACGCATTCCAGACATCCGGCACATGCCATTCAAGATTGGCCTGAGGCAGGTTTTCGCCCGCTGGAATATTCAGTTTCAGGCTGTGGCCGGTGGATTCAAAGTACTCGCTATGAGGAAGTTTTTTCGCCAGCGCAGAAATATAAACCCGCGCATACGCACCGGCTTCAAATGTCTGTCGATCCCAGGTCGGCGTGGTTGACCAGCTGTAACGCTCTTTCCAGTTCTGCGAACCCGGACGCGGGATAGTGGTTTTATTCCATGGATGGTTAGGTGACAACGGATTGCCTAGCGGATCAGTCTTGAACGGGTACTCTTCCCATTTTTCGTAGTAGGAATGCTCGACAAATTCTTCCAGTCCGACATTGATATCGGTCAGGCGGGTGGTCACCAGTTTGCCATCAATGACAACACCCGGTGTTGACCAGCGCTTCTCTCCCCACTCATTGCAGTTCTCGTAGGTGGCGTCGTAGTGGTCTTCGTGATCCCATTGCCCGAGATCAATCATGGTGGCTGGCAAGCGACCGCAATCTTTATACTTCGGGTTCACCTCGTAATAAAAATCAAATACATCGTCCCAGATCGCAATGCACTTTTTCGAGTAATCAAAAAACTGCTGAATGCGCAGGTAGAATTCATTGAATGTCGATGTGGTGATGGTGGTGGTCACACCGCCCGGAATGATTGTCTCAGGGTGCGGATACTTGCCGCCCAACAATACATAGGCCTCACGCGCTACTCGCGTCATTTGCAAAGCTTCAAGATACAGCTTGCCGGTCAGTGGATTTAAATCGGTCATGATTTCAGCGATGGTCGCATAACCATGTATTTCAGCACCCGGTGCAGGTTTACCGACGGCCGCTTCCCATACCTCAGGGTTGGTTGCCTTTACCAGGGTTTCTGAGAAATCAGGGCCTGACAGCACAAACAGATGCAACGGGTTGTCGTATAGATACTCGCAACTCAACAGCAGGTTACGCACAACAATACCCAACGGCGGTGGCTTGATACCCAATGCCATTTCAAGTGACAGCGCCGACGCCGTTGAGTGCACGCCGCCGCACACACCGCAGGCTCGTGACGATATAAACGCGGCGTCACGCGGGTCGCGACCGCGCAGGATAACCTCGTAGCCACGAAAAAGCGTAGCCATCGCGTTGGTTTCAACTACGTTGCCTGCCTCAAGGTCCACTGTGGAATGGAACGCCAGCGCCCCTGCAACACGGGTGACCGGATCAAAGTCAATGTCTGCCAACTGGCCATTCTTGGCGGCAAGTTCACGCAATTTGTCCTCGCGTTCTTCAAGCGTGCGGGTAACGTAGCTGTAGGGGTTTTTTATGCCATCTTTAAGATGCGCGTTGCCGTGTTCGTCAAACTCTATTGGCAGATTTTCAAAGCACATAAGCGTTTTTTTTATCCAGTTTATCCAGCCGGTTTCTGTAGCTGGTTTGTGACAAATTTATAGAATGATTAGCGACGACTGCCGGCGACCGTCACAATGGCAGCAAGATTGCCATTTGCAGCCAGCAACGGCGAGACCAATTCAGTCAGACCAGCGTTGATTTCATCCACCTTGCCATTGAGTGGAACAGTATTGTCGCGAATGGCCACAAGACCACCTGCCAGTTGTTGAAGATGATCAGCACCGCGCTTCAGTGCAATAAAAATTCCGATCAGATGCCAGGCAACCACTGCCACAATAACCAGCACCAGAATTAACGAAAGAATGGTAAAAAATGAGATCATTTAGTTTTCCTCCGCGCGCTTTGCAAGCATACCAGCTACAGCCCCGGTTTTGGTTTCGATCGCATCAGCTACCGGCTTCATTGCCGCCGCAGTGGCCAGGGTGTCATTGAGTGCGGGTATTGCTTCGGTGTGACCAACTATCCTGACACCCGCCTCCAGCATATCATGCAGGTAACCCTCGATATTACGCGCCGCAGTCAACGCGCGGCTCAACAACGAAAGCGCCACAGGCACAATCACCAATGCCACCAACGCCAAGGTCACACCCCAAATTAAAAGTGCCAGTGTGCTCATGAGGGTTCCTCCTGTTTACGCAGTGCTTCATGCACACCACCCAATGTGCCATCGACCGCAGTCAATCCGGCCGCTATCGCACCCAGGTTTTCATTGATGCCGGGGGCCGCCGCTGGCAGATGCGAAGTTTCGCGTTCAATCGCTCTCAGACCCAAGCGGAGTTTGGCCAGATAACTATCACCTTTGCCACCAATACTTTCAAGGGTCGACACAATGCGAGTCAGCGCGTACGCCACAACCGCCAGAAACACCAGTGCGGCAAGACAGGTTATAAATGTCAGAAGCGTGATCATTGGCCAGCCTCGCGATGCCAGATACAAGTGGGGCAGCCCGGGCATTGCTCTGCATGATCTTTAATAGCCTGAGCGCTGTTGGCAATGCGCCCTGCTCGGTTAAGAATGCTGTCTACGGTATCTGCTGTTTGATACAGGGCAGCGATATGAATGGTGTTGTTGGCAACTCGCTGACCGTTCGCCCAGACAACTGAGACCTCTTCATTAATCGCGCTGGCAGTTTTGATAATTCGGGATAAGAGTAACGCAACCACCAGAGTGACCACCACCACTATTGTGATCGCAAGCCACCAGCTCGCGATAGGATTTACACCTGAAATCAGATCCATTTCCGTCTCCGTTAAGCAGCGGTTTGCGATGCGGCGTCATGCGACACCGCAGCCACTATCGCAGCCGCATTGTTATCAATGGCTTCTGCACCTTCAAGGATTTGCCCGGCGACAGTATTGGTATCACGCAGTGCCCAGACTGATCTTGTATTCCCGTCAATTTCTGCAACCACCGCACTTGCCGTTCTGGCGAGTTTTAGAATTCGACGAGCCTGCCATAAAATACCGATGAGCAGAGTCGCTACCACCAGCACCACGACGATGCCAATCAAAAATCCAGCCGTCCAAAGTGTCATTGCTGTCTCCTATTCTGCCGCCGCACGCGACTCGGGGGTTTTATTCAGATAATTTGATGCCGATTGTTGCAGGGCTTTCTGGCGAGCCGAACCCGGGGTAAATTCAGTCCCGTGCGCTTTTATTTTTTCGTAGAAATAACTGACCGCGCCATCTACCTTACCCGCCTTACCACTCACATTGGCCCAACCCGATGGTACATCGCCAGAGCTTTTCCATCGGTCGGTCATGTTGCGGCTGCGCTGGGTAAATTTTCTAAGGTATGAAATAAACGAACCCGTTCCCCGTGAAAGCGTCGATGACACCAGAGTACCGGGAGGCTTTTTGTAGAACGGTGCAAACGCATCCGGGAAACCGGGCATTGTGCAGCCAATACAAATGCCACCGGTATTCATGCAACCGCCGTTATGCCCTATTGCACCGCGCGACACCATATTGCACTGCACCACAGGCCCCCAACAGCCCAGTTCCACCAGGCATTCGGGCTGACCGTATTCGTCGGCGAACTTGCCTTCTTCATAGTTACCGGCGCGCACGCAACCACGGTGTACTGTCGATTTAAACATCCATGCCGGTCGACCAAGCTCATCGAATTCCGGCAACGGCCCCACCCCGGCCAGAAACATCAATACGGCCGCCACGGTTTCGGTGATGTTGTCACCCAATGGTGCGCAGCCGGGAATATTCACCGGCGGCAACCCAAGCGTTGACAAGTAATCCTTACCCAGATAGTCCATCACAGACATCGAATTAGTGACATTGCCGGAAGCCGCCGGTATGCCACCCCAGGTTGCACAGGTACCTACAGCGATGACAGCCGCTGCACCAGGTGCCAGATCGCGCAGCCAATGTGCTGTGGGAATGGGCTTGTGGGTGCCGTCTTCCAGTACTTCCGAGCCCATCGCCGACCAGTAACCACCGAATTCTCCGGCGATTGACTCATCAGCTACCGAGCCTTCCTGAATGACCACATAAGGCGCCCCTAGCTTGCCGGCTTTGGCCAAATAATGTGCCTTCATAAACTCTTTGCCAGCCGTGACAGACAACACCGGGTGGTGGAGAATAACCTTCGGCAATCCGGGAATTGACCCTGATATTAATTGCTCAACTCTCGGGTTTTGCGCCCCGACCGCCGCTATTGAGCAGCCGTCGCAGCTCATACCGGCTATCCAAAAGGCATGGACTTCAGTAACCGGGCCGCTATCCAGACCAAAGCGGGGTAGATAACCACCCTCTTTAGGAACACTTGCTTTGGCGCGACCGTTGAGCTCAGACATGGCATTCTCCAACGAATTAATGAACAGTATGCCGGATTGCCCTAGGGTCAAGGTCAAGTGAAAGCAGTTAAACCTTCACTTACAGGAGCAGGGCTCATTCAGCAGGCCACATATACAATGCCCCGGTAAAGTACCGGGGGATTGATACAGGCGCATGAAGCGTGCCTCAAGATCTTCCTGTCTGCCTTGCAAAACCGCTATTTCCAACACCATTTCCTGACGCTTCTCTTCAAGGCAGCCAAGTAATCGCTGACGCAGCGACGCTTTCGGGCCGCTATGAAGAAGTTCTTTGATTGTTTCGATGGGTAAGTCTAACCGGCGCAGGGCGACCACCGTCCGCGCCTGACGAATGGCCTCGGCGCTGTAATATCTATAACCATTCTCGCCTCGCGACGGCGCTGTTAATACCCCGATCCGCTCGTAGTGGCGCAGGGTTTTTGTGCTGACTTCAAGCGATACCGCCAACTCACCGATAAGCATCGTCAGCAATCAGTCCATGCCAGGTCGGCCAACAGGCAGTGTTAGATGAAAATACAACACTTGCACCTCTAAGGCATTAGCTGCCAGTGCATACAGCACGATACCGACATTCGTTGTTATTTTCATCGGGTCTCAAGGGATGCCACAAGGCATCAGGCGGTCCAGTAACTCCATAATAAGCAATACCGTCGATTTACTCCACCTGACAAACAACTTGCCGCATAATAATCACGGCAATGCAATACACCGGAGACATCAATGCAAACCGATCGATTTGAGCTAATAATTTTGACTGGTTTTCTGGGGGCCGGAAAAACCACTCTGCTAAACGAGTGGCTGTCGTCTGCTCAGGTACAAGACGTCGCTATACTCGTCAACGAGTTTGGCGCGGTAGACGTTGATGGACCCGTTTTAGACGCCACACTTGGCACAGGTAATCGCGTCATGAGTTTACCCAACGGCTGTATCTGCTGTGAGGTACAGGAAGATCTGGCCGAAGCACTGGTGTCACTGGCCGACAGCAGTCTTGCCAGACACGGAATACTGGAAACTACCGGCCTGGCTGATCCGGGTGCAATTATCAGAGGTGTCGCTCATGACCCGCGTTTGAAATCGCGAATTAAAATCATTGCAACGATATGTGTAGCCGGGGCCAACACAATCAAAAAACAGGCAGCCGAATATACCGAAGCAAGAGCGCAGCTGGCGCTGGCTGATCGCATCGTCTTATCAAAGGTCGACTTACTCGATGACACGGAAATCGATACGCAGGAACAGGAATTATCTGCACTCAATCCGTTAGCAGAAATAAAGCGTTATGCCATAGGCAAAATGGCAACCGGCACTTTCGACCCAATCCTGACCGGCCACACGGTTCCTGAGCACGACCACCACCACACTCACGGAATCAGCACCTTTTCAGTCGCCCTACCCCGCCCGCTAAACCCGGATCTTTTTCGCGACACCTTATCATTCTGGATTATGCGACACGCCGAAAAACTACTGAGAATGAAAGGCATCGTGAAGTTTGAAGGAGAGCCGGAACCACAATTATTAAACGCTGTGCACGATGTTTTTACATCCAGTGCCGCGACCGATGCAACGGTTGTTAACGGGCTTGGTGGCACTCTGGTATTTATCGGCCGTGGCTTGCCAGAAGAAGAGCTGCGGACCGATCTTGAGAAATGTGTAATGGCCAGTTGAGCGGAGCAGATTTTTTGTTCTCATCCGCACTTTCCCATCTTTAATATGCGTGTTCCGATTAGTGAACGATAGAGTGCATCTTCGTATAGAATACGAGTTGGTCCTGGCATCTGTATAGAATTTTATAATTCTAATAAGCTTGAGCCCTTATAACTATTGTGTAGCTGTAACCACGTCAGCAAAGAATGTCACATTGTACCCGTCGTATTTCCAGACAACCGGGCAATTCCTGGCGCCTTTGGGGCAACTGAACGAGCTAGTATGCTTAGGGGGCCCTATCAGGTCTTCGACTTCTTCCATAGTCATACCAACAGTAACGCCCCTCTTCTTCGGAGAAGACGAGGGCAAAACACAACTACTGACGAAGGTAATAATTAGCAAAGTGCCAGCATATCGTTTTAGGTTTTTCATACACCTCCCATCACATACGGATAAGTCATGGAGGCACTCGCTTTGAAAGTGCAACGAGCGCAATTAATTTATAAAGGACGCAGGAGAATCATTCTCCCTCCGTGTACCAGAACGAAACCCCATCGCCTCTGTCCCGAGCACCTCTTATTCTCTTCCCTGTGATTTCTTTTCTCCAGAGTTGGCAGTCCTCGGCACCAATAGCATTTTCATCGTGGAATTGGGTTAAAACCCGACAGAAAAAACCTTCCCTAAACTCCCATGTTGCTGCAAGAGGTTCCTCTTCCCAGACACCGTCGAATGTTCCGTCGCTTCGAAGAACAAGGTAATTATCGTTCAGATACAATCTGGTTTCAAAAAACTCCTCCAAATCGTCTTGAGTTGTAATTGCAGTGAGCAGACTTTCTTCCAAGTGATCGATTACTTGATCTTTACTGCGTAGCGCGGTATTCACCGAACCTGAATTAGCGACAAAATTTATAACATTGGCATCGGACTCAAAGTCAGATTGCCCAACTGAAAAATCTATTTCGGTAGCAGATGCTGCAGCTTGTTCTGAAATCTGAATACCGTTATCCAAATCCCCGTCGACATCAAGAGTCTGGAGTAGCTTTGCTACATTAACCACAATGTCACTATCATACTCTCCAGTATCTGACATATCTGCAGGCGTAACGATAGGTGCGGTAGAGATTTGGGGAAACAACAAAGCACCGATGGAAAAAATTACCGTTTCACCGGTCTTGTAGTTAAATTCGCCTTGACTATTAGTAACGCCGGACTGAGTTTCGGTAGCAAAGGAGATCCCTTCTACAGCGCTATCGATTAGCGTTCCAGTTAGAACGTTAGTATCTGTAGAACTGTCATTTCCACCACAGCCAGCAAGTACTAGCGACACACCGATACAAACAAGACTTAATGATTTCACTGATAACTCCATTTTGGAATATTTCGACTACTGGATATTTATCGAACTTATAAAAAAAGTAGCACATCGACAGTGTTTTTCAAGATAATTATCGTCTGTAACGATTATGTCGCTACTTAAAACCAATAAACTGAACACCCATTAAAGCAATGGAACACACTAACCGGTACCCCATTTTAACTTCCGTAAAACATCCCGGGCAATTAGACTCAACGGCAGACCGATGCCCGAACATCGTTTGGCTATGGTCGTTTGTACCGACGTTGAAAAGCCGCCGGAAAACCACCCCGGTCGCAGTTGTATGTTTAACAACGACACGCAGTTCGAAAGCCGATCGGGAAATCCGATACCATTGACAGAATCAAATTTCCCCACCCCGGTCTACTCTCAATGAAAGCGGCACTAATCTTCCCTCACCAACTATTTCGCGACCATCCTGCACTGCAGTTAGAACCCGATCTGGTTGCTCTCTCCGAGGACCCTTTGTTTTTCAGAGATGAGCGCTACACTGTTTGCTTCCATCGGCAAAAACTACTATTGCACCGCGCAAGCATGCAGGGTTATGCCGACAGAATTCGCTTGCAGGGATGCCCGGTCAGCTATTTTGAATTCGCCAACGGTGGCTCCACCATAGATCGCGTTATATCCTCGTTGAAAACCCAGGGTGTGCAGGAGCTGTTGCTTTGCGATGTATCCGATTACGTACTGACCAGACGAGTGCACGAACAGTGCGGTAAACATTCGATAACAATTAGCTGGCTGGATAGCCCCGGGTTTATTAACACCGACCGGCACAACGCGGAGTATCGCGCCACACGCAAGCGTTGGTACATGGCCGATTTTTACAAGTGGCAGCGCCGTCGTCTGAATATTCTACTCGACGCCGCCAATGAGCCACACGGCGGCAAGTGGAGTTTTGACGAGGAGAATCGCAAAAAAATCCCTAAAAAAGCGCTTGCGGATCTGCCGGCTGTCAGCCTGGCTGCGCCGACTAACTACAGCCGCGAATCATCGGACTATATCGACAGGGTTTTCCCTGATTCGACAGGCCAAAAGCACGCACTGCTATACCCGTCGACCCACGAGGCGGCCGACCAATGGCTGGATGAGTTTCTCGACAACCGCTTCAATCAGTTCGGGCCCTACGAAGACGCCATCGTCGAAGATCACAACTGGCTGTATCACAGCGTACTTACACCGGCACTGAATATTGGTTTGCTATCGCCTATGCAGATCGTCAATCGCGCACTCGATCATGCGCAACAGCACAATACACCGCTGGCAAGCGTTGAAGGGTTTATACGCCAGATTATAGGCTGGCGCGAATTTATGCGTGCGACTTACCGGGACATTGGCGTGCCCATGCGCACCGGCAATCACTGGCAACACCATCACTCAATGCCCGATGCCTTCTACACTGGCACTACGGGCGTGCTGCCAGTGGATAACGCAATCAGGCGTGTACTGGATACCGGCTATTGCCACCATATTGAGCGATTGATGGTACTCGGTGGTTTTATGTTTCTGTGTGAAATTGATCCCGATGATATCTACCGGTGGTTTATGGAGCTTTTTGTCGACAGCTACGATTGGGTGATGGTGCCGAATGTCTATGCAATGAGCCAGAATGCCGATGGTGGTCTAATAACGACCAAGCCCTACTTTTCCGGCTCAAACTACATTCGAAAAATGAGCCACTACCCGGCTGGTGAATGGAGTGAAATCTGGGATGCACTGTACTGGCGGTGGATTTTCAAGCAATCATCAGCGCTGGCTAAGAACCCCCGCTGGGCAATGATGGTACGCAATGGCCAAAAGATGGATGAAAGCAGAAAAGAAAAACTGCTGCAAAAGGCCAATCACTACCTCGACACGCTTCACGCCTGAGACTGTGAGATCTGACTGCGCACTAACACACAAAATCCATCAATCCCCGGGCACAAAAAAACCGCCATTGGGCGGTTAGTCTGCAGAGAAGGTAGTTGGTGGAGGCGGCGGGAATCGAACCCGCGTCCGCAAGCACTCCGCCCTTGGCGCTACATGCTTAGTTTCGTCATTAGAGTTAACTTCATCGACCCGACGAACAGGGGCTGAATCAGCGATCCTTTGATTATTTAGTGGTTTGGGTCAAGGCGCCCCTCCCTCACGATCCTGCGGCTAATGCCCCCGGTCCGAGTCACAGGCAAAACGGAGTCGGGGTAGAACTGTACAACTAGAGTTTAAAGTCTAGTTATGCAGCCATTGCGTAGCTGTCATCATTGGCAACTAAAAGGTTTGCAACTGGTTTTACGAGGTACTTGCCCCTCGGCATGCTCCTTAGGTTTTGCCACCCGCGTCGAAGCCAGGTCGCCCCCAAATAACTACTTTCTTACTACTAGTATGGCGGCTGGCTGTCGAAATTCAATAGCCAGTACCCCCCACGTGACCAGTATATCAGTTTCCCGACAGGTCTGCGTTACTGCTCACCCCCATCCTAGAAGGACACATCAAAACGATTCAGGGTAAAAGTGCCTTCCCCCCACCACATCTCGGTTCCGATCTCGATCGCGCCCATATAGAAATCAGGATCAAGCACATTTATTTCCAGCTCCTCTGCATTTGCAGCGGTCCAGTCACGGGTCCAGTCGACAAATCGCTTCCAGTTGAGAGTGCCACTGGTTGACGGGGTCTGTGCGGTAAACGCGATATAGTGCTTGTTACTTCGTGGCTTGATGTATACATCCCACAGTTTGTTGTCGACCATCACCCCTGTCAGTGCCAGGTCTCCCGGTGTTCTGATGCTCGGGTTGTTTACCCAGATCATCATTTCGTAGACACGGTTGTCGCGTCTGTTGCCATCGGCGTCAAAATCACAGGGACCGCGTATGTCATCAGAGTCATGAAAAAATGATTCCAGTGCTACATTGCGCTCGGCGTTGCTGCCGGTTTCACTGAACTCGTAGTTCACCACAAATTCCGGAAGGTCCCGAACTTTTTCGGGAAGACCGGTTTCTTCTTTGGTGCCTGAAACATGGGTACCGAGCTTGGGGCCATAAAGCACTTCCGGATAGGCTTTGACCTCAAACTCACCAAACTCATTGATGGTGTCGAACTGGCCTTTCCAGTCATAGGACCATGCCGGGGTCACTGAGCCATCGGCGTTTTCAGTGACATTAATCCGTTGTGACCAGCTGTCATCTGCCATCACACGCGAATTCCAACTGTTATTCAACACCACATACTTGTCGTAAGCCACAGCAGCCCAGGCTTCACAGCTACTGGTGTTGGATTTGATTGGCATCATATTCGGCGAAACAGGTGTTGTAATTACGACAGGATCCGAGACCGGACCAGGCGCACCGTTAACCGTGGATTCAACCTGCCAGGTCAGATCGTTATCGAAGTAACCCAAAGCAGTAGTGCCACTACAGGCACCTTCTCCAGTCTGGCACCCGGCGGTAACCGGATCAATAGACCGTCCATAGCCATTACCATCGGCGTCTTTAACAACAATTTTGTATTGCTCTGCACCGGCTACTGCCGGCCAGCGAAACTCTGGTCTCGCTGTATCTAACAAACCAGCGGGAGAAGGCACTATTGTTGTTGTATCTCCACCGCCTGTGTCACCACCGCCCGTGTCTCCACCACCTGTGTCTCCACCATCTGTGTCTCCACCACCTGTGTCTCCACCGCCTGTGTCTCCACCGC
>CAKZVB010000222.1 GCA_937922015.1 uncultured Granulosicoccaceae bacterium | reverse complement strand
GCGACTGTTGAAATTAAGTGAAACTACTGTTTTTACAGATCAAAGTGTGTGCTTATCGACTAGTTTGAATTTGGCTGTGTGTCTATTCACCATCAGACGCAAATATTGCTGCACATCTCGCTCGATCAAGGGATCTTTTTTGCACTATTTCCGCTGAGTGGCGAATCCTCATGAATAAAGCAGGCCAGGTAACCTCGCTACGCGCCTGTTTCTGGGTGAGTACTAATTTATGCTTTTTTTACCATTGGCGATAGCCACCGGTGTCTATATGAAACCGGCTACCGCTGTAGAGGCCCAGACCGACATTCATGCCTTTGCCGTGTACTTGCCAGATCTGTTTCAATTGCCGATGTAGCCGGGCGCGACTGATTGGTGACTGTGGCTTGACATCAAGAGCTGAAAAAAGCAGATGCCGGCTTCTCGGTGCACCTCCTGCGACGCGGTTGTAGGCAGAGGTTCTAAACCCTGAAACCACATTGACCTGTCCGATGACCGGGATTATAAAGCGCTGCATAAATTTGAGTGTGGCAATCATATTGGGCCAAAGTTCGCTGGGTGGAAACGCGAATTGAGGCAGACCGTTGTTACGCCAGTCGGTGCCTTGTAGCAGCAGTTGGTAAGTAGGAACTACGTTGTAGACCCGGTGGACTCGTAATTCACGTTCAAAATCTCTAAGGGTTCGATGATGGTTTTCGCGACTAATAAACAACTCGAAGTTATCGTTGGTGGTGTAGCGAATCGGAGCGCGCGAGCACGAGGCACAAAGAGTCACAAGCAGGCAAATGATTGCCAGGCGCGGTAGCAGTTTAGTCATGCGGTAGCGAACAGTCTGGTTGGGCAGAGCAATTCTAAATGAGTCATCCCGGACATGAGCTGACTGTGTTTATTGTTGCGGTAAGGTAATAGAATTATGTGCGGCTGGATGGAGTGGGATTAGCTCCTCGCCAGGAGTCTGCGCAGCGAGAACGAGCCATGGCGAGGGCCCTTGTCATCTTAAATGATGGTACGATCATTTGAGGCGCATAGTCATTCAATTGTTCCGAAATGATCGCTAATTACCATCGCATTGGGCGCACCGTCAGGGCGCGTTCGCAGTAGCAGAGGCTCTGCCGCGCAGGCTTCCGGCTCATATTGCTGGTTTACAACCGCACTGAGCCAAAGTTAAAAATCTCCGTTTGCGGATTTGGAGTAATGACCCGATAAGATTGAACAACCTGCCGATTATGGTATATTGTATACCAGATTTAGCATAGTCTGCCTTATGAGCATTATAAATCGCTATTATGCTTTTGGGCGGACATCGCCTGTTCACCGGCAGAACCGGGCTTAATAGTCGGACTGTGTACCTATCAGGCAGTGGCTGGAGGAAAACACGTCAGTTCAATCTGTCGTCACATCATTACAATGGTACCTAAGCAAAAAATTCAACCACCGCTAACAAAGCGCAATCAAGGGTAGATCAATGTCTGTAGAAACACCGGAACTCACTGTTGAAGCCGCAAATTCGAAGCCGGCTAGCGAACCAAAAGAGCTGACTGACGGGTTTCACCTTCTTATTGACGCGTTTAAAGCCAATGACTTAAACACGATATACGGTGTACCCGGCATTCCGATTACTGATTTCGGGCGACTGGCGCAGGCAAGCGGGATGCGAGTCATTTCTTTTCGTCATGAACAGCACGCAGGAAATGCCGCCGCCATAGCCGGCTACCTCACGAAAAAGCCTGGGTTGTGTCTGACAGTGTCAGCGCCGGGTTTTTTGAACGGTTTGACAGCACTGGCCAACGCCACCACTAACTGCTTTCCAATGATACTTATAAGTGGTTCATCAGAGCGGGAAATTGTTGATCTGCAGCAAGGTGATTACGAGGAGATGGATCAGTTAGCTATCGCCAAGCCCTTGTGTAAAGCGGCCTTCAGGGTATTGCACGCTGAAGATATCGGTATTGCCGTTGCCCGCGCCGTGCGAGCGGCTGTTTCCGGCAGACCGGGCGGCGTCTATCTTGATCTGCCGGCCAAGTTGTTTGGTCAGGTGATGGATGCTGCCGAGGGCGCAAAATCGATTGTTAAGGTGATTGATCCTGCTCCGGCTCAGTTGCCGGCGCCGGAGGCAGCGCAAAGAGCACTTGATGTACTGAAAGGTGCCAAACGTCCATTGATAATTTTAGGCAAAGGTGCGGCCTATGCGCAGGCAGATGACGTGGTACGTCAGTTTGTCGAAAAGAGTGGAATTCCTTATTTACCGATGAGTATGGCCAAGGGACTGCTGCCGGATACGCACAAACAGTCAGCGGGGGCTGCCCGATCACTGGCATTGAAAGAGTCGGATGTTGTCGTCATGGTGGGCGCGCGGCTAAACTGGCTGTTGTCCCACGGCAAGGGGAAAAGCTGGGGTGAGCCGCATAGTAAAAAATTTATTCAGATCGATATCGAACCTACAGAAATGGACAGTAATGTAGAAATTGCAGCGCCTCTGGTAGGCGATATGGAATCTTGTCTGCAGTCTCTGCTAAATGGCATGGGTGACAACTGGCAGACGCCTCCACAGGAATGGCTATCGGCAATAGCGGCTAAACGCGATACCAATCTTGCGCGCATGGAAAAAAAGCTGTCAAACGTAACAGAGCCAATGGATTTTCATACAGCACTCGCCGCGTTAAAAGAAATTATCAGGCAGCGGCCTGACGCTATGCTTGTCAATGAAGGCGCTAATACGCTGGATTTTGCGCGTAGTGTTATCGATATGTACAAACCTCGCAAAAGACTTGATGTAGGGACATGGGGAATTATGGGCATCGGAATGGGCGCTGCGGTAGCCGCGGCCATTGAAACCGGCCAGCCGGTGTTGGCCGTAGAGGGCGATAGCGCTTTCGGTTTCTCGGGCATGGAGGTTGAGACGATTTGCCGCTACAACCTGCCGGTATGTATTGTGGTTTTTAACAACAACGGTATTTATCGTGGAACCGACGTTAACCCTTCCGGTGGTAGCGATGTCGCGCCAACCGTGTTTGTTAAAAATAGCCGCTACGACAAAATGATGGAAGCGTTTGGTGGCGTTGGTGAGCACGTAGTCAATCAGGATGAATTAACTGTTGCAGTTAATAAAGCGATGGACTCTGGCAAGCCAACACTGATAAACGCCGTGATTGATGAGGCCAGTGGTACGGAGAGTGGTCGTATCGGCAATCTTAATCCGCAAAGTGTCGTGACCAAAAAATAAATCAGAAGCTGGTACCATACGGGCTGCTGTGTCGCCGTTGGTAAGTGATGCAGCGCCATACGATGAGTAAATACAGGCACTATAAATGAAAGCTTTAGATGGTATAAAAATTCTTGACTTTACCCATGTTCAATCCGGCCCCACCTGCACGCAGTTGCTTGGTTGGTTTGGCGCTGATGTGATCAAAGTCGAACGGCCGGGAGTAGGCGATGCTACTCGCCAGCAGCTTGTAGATGTGCCCGGAGCAGACAGCTTGTACTTCACCATGCTCAATCACAACAAGCGATCCATTGAACTGAATTCTAAAAACGAAACTGGTAAAGAAGTGCTGACCCGGCTTATAGAAGAGTGCGATGTGCTGGTGGAGAACTTTGCACCCGGTGCTCTGGATCGCATGGGGTTTAGCTGGGAGCGTATTCAGGAAATTAACCCGCGAATTATTCTGGCATCTATAAAGGGTTTTGGTCCGGGTAAATACCAGGAATGTAAGGTCTATGAGAACGTCGCTCAGTGTGCCGGTGGATCGGCCTCAACCACAGGCTTTCGTGACGGCCCGCCACTGGTCACCGGCGCACAGATTGGTGATTCTGGCACCGGGCTGCATTTGTGTCTGGGTATTGTTACTGCCCTTTTTCAACGTGAAAAGTCAGGTCGAGGGCAGAAGGTTTCCTGTGCGATGCAGGACAGCGTGCTGAATCTGGCACGAGTGAAACTGCGAGACCAGCAGCGCCTGGATGCCGGTCCCTTGAAAGAGTATTCACAGTTTGGTGAAGGAGTCCCCTTCGGAGATGCCACACCACGTGCCGGTAATGATTCCGGTGGCGGGCAGCCGGGTCGCATTTTGAAGTGCAAGGGCTGGGAACAGGATCCCAATGCATACACTTACTTCATTATTCAGGCCGCGGTGTGGGAGAAAGTCTGTGATGTGATCGGTAAGCCCGAGTGGAAGACGGCAGAAGGCTATGCCAAGCCGCCGGAGCGTCTGGAAAAGTTAAACGAAATATTTTCCACCATTGAAGAGTGGACAATGACTAAAACCAAGTTTGAAGTGATGGACGTTTGTAATCCCCATGACATTCCTGTCGGGCCAATATTATCGATGAAAGAGATTTCAGAAGACGAAGGTCTTTTTGCAACTGGCACTATGGTTAAGGTGGATCACCCCGCCCGCGGTGAATACCTGAGTGTTGGCTGTCCGATAAAACTCTCAGACAGTGAAGCAGAAGTAACGCGTTCACCATTGCTCGGTGAGCATACCCAGGAAATTCTTGAGCAGGTACTTGGCTACAGTGGTGCTGATCTTGATCGTGTGCTGGGTTCAGGTGCGGTAGGCAAAGTCGATTCTTAACTCGATATTATTCTCGCTAACGTGGAAAAAAAGATGCGTTTGATTGTGATGGGGCAACAGGCGTTTGGTAAAGACGCATTGGCAAAAATTCTGGAGCAGGGCACGGATCAGGTAGTTGCCGTGTACTGCGAACCGGATCGAGATGGCAGGGCAATTGATCCTTTAAAAGAATTTGCGGCGGAAAACGAAATACCGGTTTTTCAGCCCGCTCATTTTAAGGATCAGGAAACACTGGACACCCTCGCGTCCCACAACGCAGACCTTATGGTGATGGCTTTTGTGAATGTGTTTGTTCCCGAGGCGGCTCGGGACATTCCCGCTCAGGGCTCAATTTGTTTTCATCCATCTCTGTTGCCGCTGCATCGCGGTCCCTCGGCGGTTAACTGGCCAATCATTATGGGCGCTGCCAAATCAGGATTTTCGTGGTTTTACCCCACTGACGGGCTGGATGAAGGCGATATCCTGTTGCAATGGGAATGCGACATAGCCCCTGACGACACAGTGATAGATTTGTATTTCAAAAAAATCTATCCTGCGGCCATCGATTCAGTGGTAGAAGTGTGTGATCTGTTCAGGCGAGGAAATCCGCCTCACACCAGCCAGGATGAAGCCTTTGCAACCTATGAAAGGCGCTGCACAGGAAAGCACGCGAAGATCGACTGGTACAAACCGGTTGATCAGGTATATGACCTGATTCGAGGCACAAACCCGGCACCGGGGGCGTGGAGTACGTTCAACGGTACGCAGATCAGTATTTACGACTCCGAAAAAACCAGAGGGGACGGAGTGGCCGGTCGTGTTATCGAGATTTCAGAAGAAGGTGTAACAGTACAAAGTGTCGGTGGCCGGATAAAGATCAAACGCGTAAAGCCGGATGGCGGAAAGAAAATAGCTGCAAGTGAATGGGCAGCCGATAGCGGTATTGCAATTGGTGACAGTCTTGGATCGTAAGCAGTCTCACTTACTAGATTAGGAAATATTATGGCTGTGAAAACAGATATAGAAATTGCTCGTGCAGCGACTAAGTTGCCGATTATGGATATCGGTAAGAAGCTGGATATCCCTGCCGAGTCTCTGGTTCCTTACGGCCATGATAAAGCGAAAGTTTCCGAGGAGTTTATTAAAGCTCAGGCGGGTAAAAAAGATGGCAAGCTTATACTGGTAACTGCCATCAATCCCACCCCGGCAGGGGAAGGAAAAACTACCACTACAGTAGGCTTGGGCGACGGACTAAACGCCATCGGTAAAAAAGCCATGATTTGCATCCGTGAAGCGTCACTGGGCCCCTGCTTTGGGATGAAAGGCGGTGCAGCCGGTGGTGGTTACGCGCAAGTTATCCCGATGGAAGACATGAACCTGCATTTTACGGGTGATTTTCATGCCATTACGTCGGCGCATAATCTCTTATCCGCGATGATCGATAATCATATCTACTGGGGTAATTCACTTGAGATTGATTCACGTCGTGTGGTTTGGCGCCGTGTACTCGATATGAATGATCGTGCACTGCGGCAGATTACCGCGAGTCTGGGGGGGGCCACCAATGGTTTTCCCAGGGAAACTGGCTTTGATATCACCGTCGCCTCTGAGGTTATGGCCATTCTCTGTCTGGCAAATGATCTTGAAGATCTGCAGAAAAGACTGGGCGATATTATCGTTGCTTATAAACGCGACAAAGTAACTCCCATCTACTGCAGAGATATCAAAGCCGATGGTGCGATGACGGTGCTGTTGAAGGATGCCATGCAACCCAATATCGTACAGACACTGGAAAACAATCCGGCCTTTGTACACGGCGGGCCTTTCGCCAATATCGCACACGGTTGTAACTCTGTTATTGCCACAAAAACTGCCCTCAAGCTTGCAGACTATGTCGTCACAGAAGCTGGATTCGGCGCAGATCTGGGTGCCGAGAAATTTTTGGACATCAAATGTCGCAAGGCAGGTATTGCACCATCTGCCGTTGTGCTGGTAGCGACCGTTCGAGCGATGAAAATGAATGGCGGTGTTTTGAAAGACGATCTGAACTCTGAAAATGTCGATGCCGTAAAAAATGGTTGTGCCAATCTGGGGCGTCACATTGAGAACCTGAAGTTGTATGGCGTGCCGGTTGTCGTTGCGATCAACCACTTCACACTCGATACCGATGCAGAGGTCGCAGCGGTACAGCAGTATGTAGAAAGTCAGGGCAGTGAAGCTATTGTGTGCAAGCACTGGGCAAGCGGTTCTGAGGGCACAAAAGACCTTGCCAACCGTGTTGTTGAAGTAATAGAGCAAGGCAATGACAATTTTGCACCTATCTATCCGGATGAAATGCCGCTGTTCGAAAAGCTGGAAACAATAGCAACTAAAATCTATCGTGCTGATGCGGTGGTTGCGGACCAGGCGGTTAAAGATCAGCTCAAGGCGTGGGAAGATGCCGGCTTTGGCCATCTGCCGATATGCGTAGCCAAGACTCAATACTCTTTCAGTACCGATCCAAATGAACGTGGTGCCCCGACCGGTCATACCCTGCCTGTTCGCGAAGTGCGGCTTTCTGCCGGTGCCGGATTTATTGTCGCTATCTGCGGCTCGATTATGACCATGCCCGGATTGCCGCGACTCCCGGCCGCTGAGTCAATTTGCCTGAATAGCGAAGGTGAGATAGAGGGCCTGTTCTAGGAACTGGCTATAATCCTTTCGTCAGTAATGCCGGCCTGTCTGTGATGACAGGCCGATCCCACCGGTAAGCAAGCACAGTCTGCGAGACCCATATTTCCCGCCGAGGTAACCTCCTTTTGCTGCCAGATTTCCGGCATTGAGCCGGTAACAGTGAAGCACCCCGCAGGACGGAGTAATAAATCCCGACTATTTTGTGAAATTTACAGTGTGTAATTTTTATTGTGAAATTTCATACAGGCTTGATTATATTGGTCGCTAGAACTTCTTGATGGCGTCCACACGGAATGCGTTACAGGTTGTCTTCTGTAGCGACGCTGTATTACAGGCAAATTACTATGACAAACAGAAAATACAACACTCTGATTCTTGGTGCCTCTTACGGATCGCTGCTTGGCTGTAAGCTCGCGATGGCCGGACATGATGCGACACTTGTGTGTACATCGGGTACTGCCAGCCTGATCAACAAGGAAGGCACGGTAGTCCGGTTTCCGGTTCGCGGGCTGGATGACGCTGTGGTTATCTCATCCGGTGATCTGCCGGGCAGGGTGGACGCTGCAGTGCCATCTGCAGTGCAATTGGATAAGTACGATCTTGTGGTTCTGGCCATGCAGGAGCCGCAGTACAGCAGCTCGGCCGATGTACGGTCACTGATCGACCAGGTTGCCGCAGCAAAGATTCCGTGTCTGGCGATCATGAATATGCCGCCATTGCCCTACATCAAAAGACTGCCTGGCATAGACGCAGCCTCTGTAACCAGTTGTTATAAAGACGCTTCAGTGTGGGATGACTTTGAGCCGGGTGTGGTCACGCTGGCAAGTCCGGATCCACAGGCTTTCCGCCCCGAAGATGCGGGTAAGAATGTTCTGCAGGTCAGTCTGCCCACTAACTTTAAAGTTGCGCGCTTTGAATCTGATGATCATACGGCGATGCTGCGCACCATGGAAGCCGACATCATGGCCGTTCGTCACACAGTAGACGGCAATGAGATTGAGCTGCCGGTAAAGCTTAAAGTACATGACTCGTTGTACGTCCCACTGGCGAAGTGGAGCATGCTAATGACTGGTAATTATCGTTGTGTGCAGCGCGACGGTATGGTTCCTATATGTGATGCGGTGCATGGTGACACTGATCAATCGAAAGCGATTTACCAGTGGACGGCTGATCTGTGTGTTGCACTGGGTGCAGACCCGTCTGATCTTGTACCGTTTGAAAAGTATGCAAACGCTGCGAAGGGATTATCTCAACCGTCCTCAGCTGCCAAAGCACTGGCCAGAGGAGCGCCGGCTATCGAGAGAGTTGACCGGCTGGTGAAACTGATTGCCGATCAAAAGAATTTATCATCGCCGGTCGTTGATGAAATCGTCGGAAACGTGGAGTGGTACCTCGATAACAATCAGCCTGAAGAAATTCGAAAAGCAGTCTGACCTCGATATAGTTCGTGCAGGGACAAGCCGCCGGATTCGTCTGGCGGCTTTTTTATGTCCCGGTTTTGTGGCGGCGGCTCCCTCGGAAAAGCCGGTTCCGGCGTAGCTGATGCGGATACTTGTTACGCCAATATCCAGTGAAGATGCTGGATGTCAGGTACTTATCGTAGAATTCAGTTAGTTGTTGGCGTGATTAAAACAATTTAATGCCACCAGTGGGGTATGAAAACCAGCGGGTAGGCTTATACTGGCGGCAGATATCGGCCAGGAAAAGTCATGAGTCTCTCGCCTAGCAAAAATGTTTTTATCACATGTGCAGTGACCGGTTCAGGTAGCTCACAGGATCGTTCGCCACACGTGCCGCGTAGCCCTGCGCAGATTGCAGAAAGTGCCATTGAAGCCGCCCGCGCGGGTGCTGCAATAGTGCATTGCCATGTTCGCGATCCCGAGACCGGTAAGCCTTCACGCAAGCTTGAATACTATCGGGAAGTGACTGATCGAATTCGCGATAGCGAAGTTGATGTTGTCTTAAACCTCACCGCAGGTATGGGAGGAGATCTGGTATTTGGCGGTGGTGAAAACCCGCTGCCACCAAGCAGTAACGGCACTGACCTGGTGGGACCGGCTGAACGTGTAGCCCATATCGCTGAGTGTTTGCCGGAAATCTGTACGCTCGATTGCGGCACCATGAACTTTGCAGAAGCTGACTACGTGGCAACTAATACCCCGGGAATGTTACGCAGCATGGGAAAGATGATGACCGATCTGGGTGTGCGTGCGGAAATCGAAGCGTTTGATACCGGTCATCTTTGGTTTGCGAAGCAACTGGTCGAAGAAGGCATTCTGCGCGACCCTGCACTGGTGCAGCTTTGCATGGGAGTGCCCTGGGGCGCTCCGGATGATTTAAATACCTTTATGGCGATGGTAAACAACGTGCCTCCATCGTGGACCTTTTCGGCTTTCTCAATAAGCCGGCACCAAATGCCTTTCGTCGCAGCAGCAGTGTTGGCTGGTGGACATGTCAGAGTGGGACTGGAAGACAATCTCTGGCTGGAAAAAGGTGTGCTTGCCACCAATGCTCAACTGGTAGAGCGTGCGGCAACTATTGTGACAAATCTGGGGTCAACAGTGATGGGACCGGCCGAAGTCCGTGAGTTGCTTAATTTGCAAAAACGAGCACCAGGTGGTGCGTCACTGTGAGCACTGATAAAAAACACACGGCCGCGATAATCGGCGGCGGGGTTATTGGTGGTGGCTGGGCCGCGCGGTTTTTACTCAATGGCTGGGATGTCAACGTCTATGATCCGGCAGACAACGCACAAGCTGCATTAAACGCCACGTTAGACAACGCCAGGCGTTCGCTGCCCCGACTGTCTGACGTGCCCATGCGGGCCGAAGGCAAGCTCTCGTTTGTTGCAAGTCTTGAAAGTGCAGTGACCAATGCCGACTGGATTCAGGAAAGCGTACCCGAACGGCTGGACGTAAAGCACGCAGTTATTCGAGACATACAAAAGCATGCAAGTAATGAGGCAATCCTCGGGTCATCTACCTCGGGCTTTAAGCCAACCCAATTGCAGGAAGGGGCACTGAATCCCTCACAGATTATGGTTTGCCATCCGTTTAATCCGGTGTATCTGCTGCCCTTGATCGAAGTGGTTGCCGGCAAAGGCACTGATGCTTCACTGGTTGAAAGTGCCTGTGGGATTCTCACAGACCTTGGTATGAAACCGCTTAAGGTACGCAAGGAAATCGATGCGCATATAGCCGACCGGTTTTTGGAAGCAGTTTGGCGAGAGGGTCTGTGGATGATCAAAGATGGTATTGCCACGACAGAAGAAATTGATGATGCCATTCGTTATGGGTTCGGATTGCGCTGGGGACAGATGGGCTTGTTTGAAACCTACCGGGTTGCCGGTGGTGAAGCGGGGATGGCCCATTTTATTGCGCAGTTTGGTCCCTGCCTGAGCTGGCCATGGACCAGGCTGATGGATGTGCCGGAGCTAACGGATGAGCTTGTAAAAACCATTGCTGATCAGTCCGACGAGCAAAGTGGCGCTTATTCAATACGTGAACTGGAAAGAATCCGTGACGATAACCTGGTTGCTATGATGCGCGGCTTGAAAGAAACTAACTGGGGGGCCGGTGAGCTGTTAAACCAGCACGATAAACGCTTGTCGGCTAAACAGTCTGGCGATTAGTAAAAGGCATGCCAGGAGTCTGTGCGCCAGAACCTCTGCTACTGCAAACGCGCCATGGCACGTTCTCGCTACGCAGACTTCTACCGCGCAGACTCCTGGCTAACATAAAAAGTATTGAGAGGTTAAGTTGAATTTTGCGCTCACACAAGAACAAAACCTGATCGTGGAAACCGTGCGGGAGTTCTGCGAGAAAGAGCTTTATCCTCATGAAAATGAAGTTGAGCGCACAGGTGTGGTGCCACCGGAACTTCAACAGGAAATTAAGCAAAAATGTATCGATATAGGCTTCTATGCGTCCAATATGCCAGAGGAAGTGGGCGGTGGTGGTTTGAGTCATCTTGAGTTCGCACTGCTTGAACGCGAGCTTGGTCGTGCATCAATGGCACTTAATCATTTCTTTGGGCGACCGTCGAACATTTTAATGGCCTGTGAAGGCGAGCAGCGCGAAAAATATTTGCATCCGTCGGTCACTGGCGAAAAAATGGATGCACTGGCAATGACAGAGCCAGATGCCGGGTCAGACGTACGAGGCATGAAATGTACTGCAAAATTGCAGGGTGGTGATTGGGTAGTTAATGGCACCAAACATTTTATTTCACATGCCGACGTAGCCGATTTTATTATTGTTTTTATCGCCACCGGGGAGGAAGACACCCCGCGTGGTCCAAAGAAAAAGATCACCTGTTTTCTGGTTGACCGTGGAACACCCGGTTTTGAGATTCTACCGGGGTATAGTTCCGTGTCTCATCGCGGTTACCGGAACTGCATTTTAAGTTTTGACAACTGCCGCCTGCCACAGTCGCAAATTCTCGGCGAGCTGCATGGTGGTTTTAACATCATGAATGAATGGCTGTACGCTACTCGTATTACCGTGGCTACGATGTGCGTGGGGCGGGCGCGAAGAGTGTTTGATTTAGCGTTGCATCATGCTGCCGAGCGCAAGCAGTTTGGACAGCAAATAGGTAAGTTTCAGGGCGTGTCTTTTAAGTTGGCAGATATGATAACGGAGATAGATGCCGCAGAATGGCTGACGCTGTCCGGTGCGTGGCGTCTCGATGAAGGATTGCCGGCCAATCGTGAAATTGCCAGTGCGAAGGTCTATGCCAGTGAAATGCTCGCCAGGGTCACCGATGAGGCAATACAGGTTTTTGGTGGTATGGGCTTGATGAGTGATCTGCCACTGGAGCGTTTCTGGCGCGACGCCCGGGTAGAACGTATATGGGATGGAACATCGGAAATTCAGCGTCATATAATTAGCCGTGATTTGTTAAGACCACTCGGTGCCTGAACCAAAATGCTGATTGATAATACAGATCATCGTTTGTAGTGAG
Source organism: uncultured Granulosicoccaceae bacterium (assembly GCA_937922015.1). Taxonomy (GTDB): domain Bacteria; phylum Pseudomonadota; class Gammaproteobacteria; order Granulosicoccales; family Granulosicoccaceae. The sequence goes on along the minus strand of CAKZVB010000222.1, from coordinate 2,950 downwards.
TGACTGATTAATAGCATGGCAATGAACCCCGTTCTTGACTTAAACCGCTTACTGCGTCCTGCCAGTATCGCGGTAGTTGGTGGCTCATGGAGCCGCAGTGTTATTGAACAAAGTCTTCTTATGCAATTTAGCGGTGAAATCTGGCCGGTACATCCACAACATCATGAGATAGGCGGTCAGAAATGCTACCGGTCATTAAGTGAGTTGCCTGCAGCGCCGGATGCAGTGTTTATTGGAGTCAACCGCCACACCACCATAGAGCTGGTGCGGCAGTTATCTGCAAGCGGGGCAGGTGGTGCGGTTTGCTTTGCCTCTGGTTTCAGTGAAGCCAGTGCAGAAGATGCGGCGGGCAGCGAGTTACAGCAGCAGCTGGTGCAGGCTGCGGGAAACATGCCAGTGCTTGGTCCCAACTGCTATGGTCTGATCAACTATCTGGACGGGGCGTTGTTGTGGCCAGATCAACATGGCGGGCAAAGGGTAGACCGCGGTGTCGCACTGATTACACAGTCTTCCAATATCGCTATCAATATGACTATGCAGCGTCGCGCTCTGCCGATTGCCTATGTGATGACAGCTGGTAATCAAGCCTGTGTCAGTATTGCGGATATTGGTCTTGCGCTGCTTGACGATGAGCGAGTTACCGCACTTGGATTGCATATCGAAGGGATTGCGGACATCAGAGGATTTGAACAACTCGCTGCTAAAGCGCATAGCCTGGGTAAAGGTATCGTTGCTATAAAAGTAGGGCGATCGGTCAACGCGCAGACTGCCATGGTGTCGCATACCAACTCGCTGTCTGGCAGCGATACGGCTTCAGATGCGTTGCTAAAACGTCTTGGAATATCCCGTGTCGACTCCATACCGGTTTTGCTGGAGACATTAAAGTTATTACATCTTTTTGGACCGTTGCCCGGTAATAGCATTGCATCAATGAGTTGTTCCGGAGGTGAGGCAGGTATTATGGCTGATGCACTGGAGGGTCGTCCGCTTGAATTTGCACCGCTTAAACCGGCGCAGTTAGCAGCGCTTCGCGACAGTCTGGGGCCCATGGTAGCGTTGGCAAACCCGCTCGACTACCACACGTATATCTGGAATGATCTCGCCAAAATGACAGCTACCTTTTCGGCTGTAATGCGCGATGGTGCAGACCTGAGTTTTTTGGTGATCGACTTTCCGCGTGATGACCGCTGTGAATACGATAGCTGGCTGGTTGCAATCGAGGCGTTGGTGGCGGCCCGCGATGACACGGGTGCCAGGGTTGCATTGCTGGCTAGTCTGCATGAGAACATGCCAGAGTCTATTGCAGAATCCCTGATGAAAAAGAATATCCCCTGTTTTTCATGCATCGACGAAGCGCTGGACGCGACAGTTGCCGCGGCTTCAACAGGACGTTTGCAAAACAACACACAATCTACCGCCGTACTTTTACAGCCCCCGGTAATGGAGGAACCGAGATTATTATCTGAGTCGCAGGCCAAAAAAGTATTGCACAAGGCTGGACTGATAGTTCCCGATTCAAGGACAGTTGGCGGTGTCGCAGAGGCTGTAGATGCGGCAAAGATAATCGGCTTTCCAGTGGTGGCCAAGGTTACCGGTGTTGCACACAAAACAGAATCAGGTGGCGTGGTGCTTAATCTGCAAACCGCTGAGGATACTCAGCGCGCGGTGGCGAAGTTGCTCGGGTTTAGTGAGTTGGTATTGGTGGAAAAATACATCACTGATACAGTGGCAGAACTATTAGTAGGTGTAGTACGTGAACCCGATAATACCTTTTTGTTGACGCTGGCTGCGGGTGGCCTGTATACCGAGTTGCTAAGCGACTATGTCAGCTTGTTGTTGCCTGTTGATCAAGAGCAAATCAAAAGTGCGCTCGGGCTGCTTAAGATCAATGCGATGCTAACGGGTTATCGTGGCCGGGCCGGCGCAGATATCGTGGCCATTGCAGATGCTATCGAAAAATTGTCTGACTGGGTGATCGACAATGCATCCTTAGTCGAAGAAATAGAAATCAATCCCTTGATATGTTTGCCCGACCAGGCGGTGGTGGCAGACGCACTAATTCGTATGAGAATCACTTAAAAGAAATATAGCGAGAATACTCATGATCCAGACTGATGAAAACAGCCCTGTTAAAACCAAACGTGAAGATCACATTCTGGAGGTGACTCTTGATCGGCCAAAAGCCAATGCGATTGATTTGGCGACAAGTCACATCATGGGAGAAATTTTCATGGACTTTCGTGATGATCCATCACTGCGGGTTGCAATCTTACGCGCCGAGGGTGATAAATTTTTCTGTCCCGGGTGGGATTTAAAAGCTGCCGCTGATGGTGATGAGGTAGATGGTGACTACGGCATCGGGGGCTTTGGTGGCTTACAGGAACTGGGTAACCTGAATAAACCGGTGATCTGTGCAGTTAATGGTATTTGTTGTGGCGGGGGTCTTGAGCTGGCTCTGTCTACTGATCTGATCATGGCTTCTGATACCGCTACCTTTGCGCTACCTGAAATCAGATCAGGTACCGTTGCCGATGCAGCGTCTATCAAACTGCCTAAACGAATTCCTTATCACGTGGCGATGGATCTTCTGCTTACCGGTCGCTGGTTTGATGCAGTTGAAGCGAAGCAGTGGGGCTTGATCAAAGAGATCTGCAAACCAGATGAACTACTGGACAAAACCCGGGAGTTGGCCCGACTGCTGGCGTCAGGACCGCCATTAGTATACGCGGCAATCAAAGAGGTGGTCAGAGAAGCGGAAGACATGAAATTTCAAGACGCTCTCAACAAGGTATCAAAGCGTCAATTGGTATCAGTGGATAGATTGTACAGCTCGGAAGATCAGTTGGAAGGGGCTCGTGCGTTTGCTGAAAAACGTGAGCCTGTCTGGAAGGGCCGGTAAGGGTTAACAGTTGTTATGCCCAGTGCAATTGTATCTGGTGAAGGGGTGGTG
>CAKZVB010000221.1 GCA_937922015.1 uncultured Granulosicoccaceae bacterium | reverse complement strand
CGGCGATCACATGAAGCTCGATGATCAGAACTGGCACGTGCTTACGGTATCGCGCCGCGATCCTGAAACCGGTGAATACACGATGGAAAAAGCACCGTGCTATCACCTGGTCGATGTCGACAAAAACAAGGAAAACGCGGCCTGATAGCAAAATGTTGCCTGGTTGCAGGCAACATTTTGTTTGAACAACGGATCATCAACATACCGGCTTGAGAAGCTACTCTGGTGACACTGCATACGACCACTGACGAGATCGCGATATACATCAGTCTGGGCAGCAATATTGCACCGGAGACTAACCTCAATAGCGCTATTGTTACTATCTCTGCAAAACTTGAACACACCAGCGCCTCACCCGTCTATCGCTCTGCAGCGGTTGGCATGGAAGGCGCTGATTTTTTAAATGCGGTTATCGGCGGCTTTACAAAAGCACCACTGCCGGACGTTATAAACTGGCTGCATGAGATTGAACTTGCGCACGGTCGCGTGAGAACACAAAACAAATTTAGCGACAGAACACTTGATCTTGACTTATTGCTTTACGGCGATTCTGTGTGCAATCCTGCTGAGAGCGCTGGTATCGAATTGCCACATCCCGAGATCACAGACCAGGCTTACGTACTACAGCCACTGGCAGATATAGCGGCATCACTTGTGCACCCCACCCGGCACTGCACTATTAACAGTCTGTTGTTGCAACTGCAATCAGAACATCCTGATAAAGCGGCATCACTGCAAGTGGTCACAATCTGACACCACACAATGCCTACCCTGCATTAGCTACAGCGTGCGGCCACCATCTATGGTCATTATATGGCCCGTCATAAAAGCCGCAGCATCACTGGCGAGATACATTACCGCGCTGGCAATCTGGCTGGCATCACCTGTTTTGGACAACGGGATGTTCTCTATCGCTGCTGCTTTTTGATTATCTGTAATGGCGGATTCACCGTCAGGCCATAAGATAGCCCCGGGCGCGATACCATTGACGCGAATAGCGGGGGCTAAATCCACCGCAAGTGATTTTGTTAACATCGCCAGCGCCGCCTTGGAGGCGCAATAGACCGGGTGATCCCTGTGTACCACGCTGGCATAAACATCGACGATATTTACTACCGATCCGTTACTGCTCTGCAAATAAGGACGTGCTGCCTGCGCTAACAGCAACGGCGCATAGACGTTAGCCGCAAAAACAGAGGTGATCTGTGCGCTTGAAATGGTGCCTATCGGAGTCGGGAAAAACTCGGAGGCATTGTTGACCAGTAAGTCCAGCTGTCCCCAGCGCTCTGCACACTCCGTGATTAATTCGCTGCAGCTACCAGGCTCTGAGAAATCCGCTTGAACACAGGCGGCTGAGTCTGCCCGCTGGTGATTCAATTGTTCTGCCAGCGCCAACGCCGCCTTGCCGGAGTTGCGATAATGAATTAATACATTATAGCCACCGCTGTGCGCCTGTCGGGCGATCGCCGCTCCGATGCGCTGAGACGCACCGGTGACCACAGCAACTTTCATCGAGTAGTCATATCAATCTACCGTCCCGGCGCGTGGCAGGCCACGCTCCGAGCCAGATAAACCGATCTGTATAGCACTATAAATTGCGGGTGTTTAACCAAACATGTCTGCGCTAATACCTGCGTACCAGCCTTCGGATTCCAGATAGGTGTTTTTACGCAGTTCAGCATCTTCTCCGGTAGCACTGATAAACTTGGAAGTCGCTTCAATCTTGCCGTCAACTGCCTCATAGAATGCACCCACTTTAACACCGTCGTCGGTGCCAATCAGGCTCCAGCAGGTATTGCTGTAATTTGCAGGCGTAACCTCGGCTCCGGTGAGGTCACCGCGAATGCTCATCGCCGCCACTTTAGCCTGGCTGTTTGCAGAAAAGCCTGATTTCGGCATAGCACCGGCAATACTTGCATCACCGATAACAAAGACATTGTTATCAACGGTTGAACGCATGGAGGTGGCATCGACAGGGCAAAAACCGGTGTCGTTAGTCAGACCGGCCGCTGATGCGATAGCACCGGCTTTTTGCGCCGGTACGATATTGAGCACAGTGCCTTCAAAGTTATCGAGATCAGTTTCAACCGTGCCTGATTTTGCATCGACATTGACAATTCCACCATGAACGTCCGGACCGTACCATTCGATCATTCCGTCATAGTGTTTTGTCCAGCCTTCCTGAAAAAGCGCCTGTTTGGAAAATTTGGGTTTCGGGTCGAGGATGACAATTTTGCTGTCGTTGAGACCGCGACTTTTCAGCATATGCGCCATCATTGATACGCGCTCGTATGGGCCCGGTGGACAGCGGTACGGGTTGGTTGGCGGTACCATGACAATGTTCTGGCCATTTTCCAGCGCATCGAGTTTGGTTTTTAACAGGCTGGTTTGCGGGCCGGCCTGCCATGCGTGTGGTGCGATTTCAGCGTCTGCCGCTGAGTATCCGGGTACGCTGTCGTATTTCAGATCAATGCCGGGTGCGACCACCAGCCGGTCATACGGCACGGAAGAACCATCTTTGAGGCTGACCGTTCTGGCGGCCATATCCACCCCTTCTGCGTAACCGATCTTCACATTCACTGAATAGTCTGAAGCCAGCTTGCCGTAGTCATGCGTGATGGATTCGAAGCTGCGGAATCCGCCGAGATACAGATTTGAGAAAAAGCAGGTTGTATAGCTGTCTGAAGCGCTGATAAGTGTTACATCGATGCCTTCGTCCATCGCCAGATAGCGAGCAGCGGTGGCTCCGCCAGCGCCGCCACCGACAACAACGACCTTCGGCTTTGACTGCGCTCTAATGCCCGATGGCATTGTCAATGCAGCAGCTCCGGCCCCTAGCAAAGCATTAAATTGCCTTCTGTTTAGCTTTCCCATAATCCCTCCAGCAGGATAGACACAATTATAATTATCTGCAGATAAGCAACGATGCGCAATCCGCCCGTCAAACCACTATATGATAAACACACATCAAATATAATATATATAAAGGTATAGACTTCGGTGACATCATGCGGAACGATGGTGTCAGATAGACAATGACCTTTCAGTCAAAGAAGAACCCGCACGGCATACCGCTAAGCGTGCCTTTTTATCCAGCTCTTATAGCCGTCAGCGATACCATTTTTGCCATCTTCGTAGCCGGCAGTATAGTCGTCAGTAACGCGCTGCTCTTCCAATGCGGTATTGCCAAGCGCACCAGTCGCCCATCCGTGACAATATTCAGCAGTCGCACCGGACTCCTGCATCTTTTTTAAACTTGCGTGGTAAACAGACTTTTCCATCGCTCCATCTTAACGTAAGCTTATCCATAATAGAATATGCCAAATTGAATACGTGAGTACAGTGTATAAAGAATCTACCGAAATCACTGTCACTCTCTCCCCCAGCGGTCGGCAGTTTGTCGCATTGCCTAACAACAGCCTGCTCGAATCCGGCCTTGGTGCGGGTATCGCTCTGCCCTACAGTTGCAGCGACGGGCGCTGTGGCGACTGCCGCGCAAAGGTAATTTCGGGCAACGTTCGCAAAACACGATTTCACGACTTCACCCTGAGCGAATCAGAGAAAATCGCCGGTGTCTGCCTGCTGTGCAGTAACGAGGCTGACAGCAACCTGACGATCGAGGTCTCCGAAGCAAACGCCGTAGACGACATTCCACAACAGCAGTTGCGCGGCAAGCTTTGCCATGTTGAACAACTGGCAGATATGGTGATTGCCCGATTTAAAATAACGCGTGGCAAAGCGCTGAGGTTTTTACCCGGTCAATACTTACAGCTGACACTACCGGGCACTGCACCCTGGCTGCTGCCGATTGCCAACTGCCCCTGTGAACCCAGGTTTCTGGAATTTCATATTCCCACACACCACACCCGCGAGTGTCATCTGATCAACAACATCAGTCGTTCAGACAGAGTTATACTGGACGGGCCACAGGGTGTTTTTACCCATCGCATTCCTGCAAAAACAGCTGAAAACAAATTGTTTATTGCCGAGGGACAGCACTTTGCTGCGGTAAAACCGTTAATAGAACATGTGATCAGCCAGGACAATGAACAACCCTGCACAATGCTATGGATCGCAACAGATCAGGTTGGCCACTACCGCCATAACTTATGCCGAAGCTGGGCTGATGCTTTTGACTGGTTTTACTATATGCCGCTGGCGAACACTGACGTGTTGCTGCCAAAAATTAGCAGTATGGATCTGCTATCGACGGACATCTACATCAGTGCAAGCTCAACACGCAGAGAGCAGATTGCAGAGCAACTAGTGGCCAATGGCGCTAACCGGGAATATATAGTTATTGACAGCACTGAGTGTTGCTCTTGATGTATATTTTCTTTAGTACCGGGGACGCTAACGGGCGTCCGGCACCAGTCCATCCATCAACTTCACCATGGCTGTGAACACAGATACCGCAGCTAAAACACAAAAAGCTACTCTCTGTTAAACAAACGATTGGTCGACTTTGTTACCTGATCCACCAGATCGGGTGCATCGATTTCAATTATTTGATCAATCACCCAGCGGTTCTCCTGATCCTCTCCCATCAGATCCAGCACACAGCGACCCAGATAGCGAAACGCCGGATAACCCGGTCGACCATCGCTGTAGTCAATCCCCGCATAGTCGGCAAAACGGTTATTCAACAAGGCAACAAACGGGGGTTTGTAGTTGCCCGGACCGGCTATATCCGTGAGATTTTCCTGCATAAGTTGCGCTACTTTCTGACACAGGCCATTGATAAGCCGGCCGCGCGCATCTGCTTCGACAAAATCGTAAGTCATCCGGTCAACATGCTGAATCTGGAACGCCAGCAACTCACTGATTACACCGATGCGCTGTTGATCATTGTCGTAGCGGAAGTCTTCAGCGTGTAAATTAATCGCACCATTTAGCGCTTGCCGCCATAGTATAAATGCAAGTGCACTGGCCTGGTCTTCACTGGACTTCTCTGCAACGACATCGCGTTCGGGCTGGTCGGGCGTGGAATTATGCCAGCGATCTTTTATACGACGAACAACCACATTGGTCTCCAGAGCCGGTGTCGGGAATCACACCTGCCTGCATCTTAGTCGGTTTCCTTTAGTGCAGGCAACCGTGCATTGTGTCGTGTTCAGGAGTCTGCGCGGCAGAACCTCTGCTAAAGAAGTTTTGGTTAATTCAAAAATGACAGGCTGTCTATTCGACGCCAGAGCCAATAGCACGTCACGTCTCACCCGATCCCCCTCGACGCGTGACGGGTTACGCTTCTCAGGCGATAGGGTGAGCCGTTTAGCTATTGACTCTGGTCACCGAATCTCCATGAATAATGCAGACCGGGACGCACGTGTTATCCTGATGTTATGAATGCACCCTGGCCCCCTGCAGTCAACGAGCTACGCACGACCGTACAACACAACTGCGCAATCTCTGATGCACGCTACGCTCGCGACTATTCAATGTGCGTGTATCTGCTGCGTATGCGAGAGTTCTATCGCTGGCGACAAGCTATCCCGCCCGGCGCAACAATAGACGCCAGCGCTTTGGGCGACTTTGTCAGTGACACTGAGAACTGGTGGGATACCATCGAGGAGACAGATTTCCGACCGCTTACTATCAATAGCACCAGCTACGATCCATTTGATGTAGCTGCTATCAACAGCGCACTAAACTCAACAGAACATTTCCACGGCTGCGCGCTCTACTACGGTGCCGGTGTGGGACGTCTCGGGCAACCGCACTTTGTGCTCGCAAGGCTGCAACCGGCCAGTGCATTCACCGCTGCTGCTATCGCCACAAACTGTGCAGACGCCAGTCTGATTAGTTGTATCGAGTGTGGTTGCGAACTGGCACGCGACACCATGACCCTGCCGGCAATGTCACAAAATGGCACGATCATCATTCGCCACGACAGCATCCTGCGTATGTTGTGGCAAATGGTCGATGAATGGAAACTGCGCAAACCACCGGGCCCGATGAGCAGACTGGTTGAGCACTTCGGCCTGACTGACAACAATACCGGTCAACTTAAAGCAGCTGCCACCGAACTGAGCAAGTTGCTGTTACACCATGAACTGGGAGAGCTTAAGGCCACCGGACTGCTGGGCAGCGGATACTCAGAAATGACCAGTAAACTGCAAGGCTACCGCAGCGAGGCCTATGTCAGGGCGGTGCGCGATTTAGTCGCAGACAGCGTGTCAAGCTGGCCGTTTATATTAAAAGAAAAATCACTGCATCATCTGGACTTCTGGCTCGCCGGTCTGGCTGGTGTACGCGAAGAACTATTTAAGCATAGCAGTCTCTGCGAGCTACTTATCCAGGGTAGTGGCGAAGAGAGGCTTGCCGCACTGGAACAGGCACTCGACACCGAACAATTGCGTTGGCAGCACACCTCGATCCGGTTACTGAATGCGTACCAGCACAGTGGTCGAAAATTTAATGCCGAACAAATAATCACCAACAGCTTGTCACAGAGTTCAAACACACTGACATGAAACAACAAACCGCTTTCAGGGAAATAGCGCCATCCAGTCAGATCTATGTAGCAGACAATGCACTGGAATTGTCACTGTGCAATAACGCCATAGAACGCTTTGAAGCGGCTGCAGATGAACAATACCAGGGACTTATCGGGCAAACCGAAGATAAAAATCTGTCGATAAAACAATCCACGGATTTAGTTATCAGCGGCAAACCACACTGGAAAGACATCGATCACGCGTTGTTTGCTTCTCTGGCCAGCGGCATTACTTTCATGCGTCAGCAACACCCGTTTTTTAAAGGTCGTTTCAAGGATTTCGGCTACGCTATTCAACGAACCAGCGCCGGCGAGTTTTTTCACTGGCATGTCGATAGTGGCAGTCACTCCTTTAGCGACCGGCAACTGGTGGCGATCTGGTACCTTAACGATGTCGCAGGACCGGGTGGCGAAACAGAGTTCCGTCATCAGAATATCCGAATCACACCACAGGCGGGAAAGCTGGTGTTGTTTCCGCCCTTCTGGACCCACGAGCATCGCGGCGTGACGCTGCAGCAGGGCGTAAAATACATTGCCACAACGTGGGTGATCTTTGCCTGACAGGTACAGCCGACACGGCTGGCCTTTCCCGACTTACAGAGTCTCCGATAAAAACAAGTGAAACACAATCTTGCTGATACAGATTAAAAACGTCTTAACTGCTGATGAACTGGCACACATACACACGCTGGTGGATGCGGCAAGCTGGAACCCCGGGCATCACAGTGCCGGTGCATCGGCAACAAGCCGGAAAGCTAACGAAGAGATGGATCAGGACAGCGACAGCTGGAAACAGATTAATCAGCTGGTGGTAAATAAACTCTTCAACCATGCTGAATTTCAGGGCGCAGTATTGCCTAACCGTGTCTCTGCCGCCTACGTTTCGCGTTACCGGACTGGTATGGCTTATAAGTCACATGTCGACGATCCGGTCATGGGTGCAGCTGGCGGGCGCTACCGCAGCGACGTGGCAGTCACTGTATTTTTAAGCGATGAGAACTCCTACCGTGGGGGTGAACTGACTATACATTCGCGCTTCGGGCCGGTCAGCGTAAAACTTCCCGCCGGTAGTGCGGTGGCGTATCCGGCGTCCAGCCTGCACGAGGTGTCACAGGTGACCAGCGGTGAGCGTCTTGCCTGCGTGCTATGGGCACAGAGCCTGGTTCGCGATGCACATCAGCGCGAGATTCTTAATGATCTTAACGATGCACGACAGGCTTTGAATATCTCTGCATCACAAGCCCAGGTCACACAGCTGGTTGATCAGGCCTATATGAATCTGGTTCGAATGTGGTCAGATGTCTAGGAGCCTGCGCGGCAGAACCTCTGCTACTGCGAACGCGCCCTGACGGTGCGCCCAAGGCGATAGTAATTATCGATCATTTTCGGGACAATTGAACAACTATGCGCCTCAAATGATCGTACCATCATTTACTAAGACA
>CAKZVB010000220.1 GCA_937922015.1 uncultured Granulosicoccaceae bacterium | reverse complement strand
GTCTGTCTTCTGTCCTCTGATTTCTTTCTTCTGTATGGCACGCTGTTGTAAGGGCGGGTCCGGTAATTCGTCACTTTGTTTGAGATAACAGCGCTTGTTGCGCTTTGCGAACGGTCCCGAGTCTTGTGTCCATCCTGCACTTTTCACAGTATGGAAAAGGTAGTGCCTCTCGTTTGTCACAACTACGTTTGTCACTTTGTTTTCAGTGACGCGTTCTGCATTGTAGCGCGGGCTAATACCCCATTGCGCAGCCATCCTTGCGAGGATCGGATCCTCCGGTCAGTACGCCTTCTTTCCAGTCGATCCAGATTGCCTGTGAGCCGCCAATTGGTTTGGCTGGGCGTGTTATCTTGTGTCCCATGGCGCGTAGTTCTTCAACAACACTTTCATCAAGTGTTCCTTCTACATCGATGTTTTCGCCACCTGGCTCGGGGAATACTCGTGGCGCGTCCTGCGCTTCTTGTATGTCCATGCCATAGTCAAGGAACTTTGTTAAGAACTGCATGTGGCCGAAGGCTTGATAGTGCCCGCCCATCACGCCATAGGGCATCACTACCTTGTTTCCCTGCGTTACCATACCGGGGATAATCGTATGCATGGGGCGCTTACCCGGACCGATACAGTTTGGATGACCCGGCTCCACCACAAATGACTCGCCGCGATTGTGCAGCATCACACCGGATTTCGGCGCCATCTGCACACTGCCAAATGAATGGAAGATTGAATTTATAAAACTACAGGCATTGCGATCTTTGTCTACAACGCTGATGGTTACTGTGCTTTGCTGTCTGGGCGCGCTGTAGCAGGGTAGTTGCTGCAGGGTTTTTTGCGGATCGATTGCTGCACGCATTTCATCGGCATGTTCAGCTGAGAGTATCCATTCTACAGGGACATGAGATTTGGCCTGATCTGCAACATAGAGGTTTCTGTCCTGGTAGGCCAGGCGTCCCGCTTCAATTTCAAGGTGCAGTCTCTGTGCAGACAGCGCCTGGCCGTGTTGAACTTCGAACTCACTTACAATGTTGAGTAGTTGCAGGGCAATAATACCCTGGCCGTTAGGAGGAACCTGATAAACATCGTAGTCACGGAATGAGGTTTTGATGGGATCAACGTATTCACCGGTGACCGCTGCAAAATCATCGAGTGTATGCAACCCGCCAAGCGTTTGCAGGTAGTCAACCATATCGCTGGCGATGTCACCATGGTAAAAGGCATCGCGGCCGTTTTCGGCGATTGCTGTGAGGGTTGCGGCTAGTGCTGGTTGCTTGTGCAGCGACCCGACTGCAGGTGTTTTGCCGTCTTTTAAAAACACGGCGGCGGCATTTTTATCATTGCGCAGCAGATCGATTTCTGCAGCGAAATCAACACTGACTCGTGATGAAACCGGATAACCGTCTCGTGCATAGGCAATCGCGGGTGCTAACAGATCTGCCAGCGACATTGCACCGTGATCTTTATTGAGCTGCGCCCACGCGCTGATCGCGCCCGGTACAGTTACCGAGTGTGGAGACTGACGTTCAATAGTAGTAATTCCCTGCTGCTGATACCACTCCAGCGTTGCTGCTGCAGGGGTTTGACCTGAGCCGTTGTAGGCTATTACATTGGCAGTTCCGTTAGGCGCGTACAGACAAAAACAATCGCCTCCGATACCGGTGGAATGCGGTTCAACGACGCATTGCACGGCACACGCGGCAATTGCCGCGTCAAGCGCATTACCACCTTGCTTGAGTATATCCAGCGCTGCTTGTGTTGAAAGCGGGTGAGAGGTGGCGGCCATCCCATTGACAGAATGAACAGGTGATCGACCCGGTGCTTCCAGATTTCGCATTATCAAAACTCGGTTTTAGTTTATTTATCTATGCGGATTTGTACCATTTTTCTTACCCTCGCGCATAGGATCTTTGCTCCACTGCAGGAAAATGTATGTACGGCATTCGCGGATGTGCGTCACTGGTGTTGTGAATTACCCTCTTATTCTTAACTACGACTTATCCCTGCAGCCGACTAAAACTTCGGCTGAATGCTGTGGTAAATTTACTCTACCTTTATTCATGTGAACAACCTTATGCAATCACACGCACAGGCAGTAGTCATCGGCGGAGGTGTGGTTGGCTGCTCAGTGTTGTTCCATCTGGCGCGTGCCGGCTGGACTGACGTACTGCTTATTGAGCGATCAGAACTCACCTCGGGTTCATCGTGGCATGCAGCCGGCGGATTTCATACCCTCAACGGTGACCCGAACGTTGCCAGGCTACAAGCCTATACCGTATCGCTGTATGAAGAACTTGAATCCCTGTCCGGTCAGTCCTGCGGACTGCACCTGACCGGCGGTGTGATGATGGCAGATAGTAAAGAACGCATGGATTTTCTGCGTTATGTACACGCCACTGGTCGCGCGCTGGGCATGGAAACGGAAATCATCACCCCGCTGGAAGCCAAAGCCATGTTTCCACTGATGGATGAGACTCACTTCGTCGGCGCACTGTGGGACCCGGTAGAAGGCCACCTCGATCCCTCCGGCACCACGCATGCCTATGCGAAAGCCGCCCGGAAGCTGGGTGCGAAAATCGAACTGCGCAACCGCGTTGTCGACATCACCCAGACTCCGGACGGCACCTGGAGCGTGGTGACCGAAAAGGGCACGGTGCAGGCAGAACACGTCGTCAACGCCGGTGGATTGTGGGCGCGAGAGATTGGTCGCATGGTGGGGCTGGAACTTCCGGTGCTGGCAATGGAGCACATGTATCTGCTCACCGACGAGATGCCTGAAGTCACAGAATTTAATCAGGACACCAATCGCGAACTGGTCGGTGTGATCGACTTTAAAGGTGAGATCTATACGCGGCAGGAACGCAACGGGCTTTTACTGGGTACCTATGAAAGGGCGTGCAAGCCCTGGTCACCGATCGAAACACCATGGGAATTCGGGCATGAATTGCTGCAACCTGATCTCGATCGCATAGGGCCGTCACTCGAAGTTGGTTTTAAACATTTCCCCGCCTTTGAACAAGCCGGTATCAAACAAACGGTAAACGGCCCGTTTACGTTTGCTCCTGATGGCAATCCCTTGGTAGGTCCGGTTCAGGGCCTGACTAACTTCTGGTCGGCCTGCGCCGTAATGGCCGGGTTCAGTCAAGGTGGAGGTGTAGGACTGGTGTTATCGAACTGGATGGTCCACGGTGATCCCGGCGCCGATGTATTCGGAATGGACGTCGCGCGCTATGGAGACTTTACCTCTCTGCGTTACACCAATGCTAAAGTTCGTGAGAACTACTCACGACGATTTTCCATCCGCTTTCCCAACGAAGAGCTGCCCGCCGCACGGCCGCAGCAAACGACCCCTCTCTACGACATCATGGTCAGAGACAATAACGCTGTTATGGGTGATACCTGGGGGCTCGAAACCCCTTTATGGTTTGCTCCTGATGCCAGCTCCGCAAAAGATATTCTGTCCTTTCATCGATCGAATGATTTCGAACACGTGGGCAATGAAGTCAAAGCGGTAAGAGAAAGTGTTGGTGTTACAGAGATAGCAAACTTTGCCAAATACAAAGTAGCCGGGCCCGGTGCCGAAGAATGGCTTAGTTACTTGATGACCAACAACATGCCATGCAATGGTCGAATGGTGCTGACACCGATGCTAAACCATAGCGGCAAATTAATCGGTGATTTCACCATTGCCAGGGCTGATGATAATTTATTTTATGTGTGGGGATCATCCGGTGCACAGATTTATCACATGCGTTGGTTTGAACAACAACTGCCAGCAGACAACAGCGTCGAGCTGTTCCGCTACGGTCAGACCATGGTGGGCCTGTCAATTGCAGGTCCGGATTCTCGCAAGGTACTGGCAACACTGTGTGATCAGGACGTCAGCAATGAAAACTTTAAGTTTATGGACCATCGCCCGATGGATGTCGCAGGCGCTCCCTGTCTGGTCAATCGTATTAGCTACACCGGTGATCTGGGTTACGAAATCTGGATGGAACCAGCTTATGAGCGCACAGTTTATTTAGCCATAAAGCAAGCGGGTCAGAAATTTAATATCGCAGATTTCGGTATGCGTGCCTTGCTGAGTATGCGTCTGGAGAAAAACTTCCCGACCTGGTTTGCCGAACTGCGACCTGTCTACGGACCTTTTGAAGCATCGATGGAGCGTTTTATCAAACTTGATAAAAAACATTTTATCGGATGCGAAGCCGCCACCCAGGAGTACGCCGGCGGTATTAAATTAAAGCGGGTTAGCTTTTCCATTGACACCGAAAACACAGATGTTATGGGTGATGAACCAATCTGGGCCAGACTGCCGCCAGACATGGCAGACAATCCCGATCTGCTAAGTATCGAACCACCGCATGGTCACGGTGCAAGCAGATTTGATCACAGTGGTGACGCAATTGACAAAGCGATAACTCAAACAGATGGTGAGTGGACGGTGGTAGGGTGGGTAACTTCCGGCGGTTACGGGCACTCTGTAGGTTTGTCACTTGCACAAGGTTATATACCGGCGCAGCTAGCCAGTGGTGACTATAGCGGCGGTTTTCAAATTGAGATTTTAGGGGAGAGGTGTAGAGCTAAGATTGAGGTTGAACCTTTGTTTGATCCGGCGGGAGTGAGAATGCGGTCGTGATATTTGGTTTTTTTGGTTCTCTGAATCAGCTTTCTGCTCTGGCGTGCTGATTAGATGGCTGCTCTTACGTTCTGCATAGACGCGCCATCCATGGCGCTTTGACCCGACTCCGGATGATTTCAAAAAACAAAGCAGATGCCTGTGGTGGGGAGGTCCGGTAGGGTGCTGCTTTGTTTGAGATAACAGCGCTTGAAGCGCTTTGCGAGCGGCCGTCGGCCGTGAATCAACACTGCTGTGCCGACGACATAGCCTTTTGTCACTCTGTAGAGTAGGTACCTTGCGCATCCAACATCAACGAAGTTGTTGAACATCTTCACGCAGGCTATCGGTCATGATTATATTGATGGAACAGAATGGTGGTTGATTGTCTATCGAGATAAGCGTTGCTTCGGACTTACTATGTGTTTGTGGTCGTGCGGCTCTTTGGTTGGATCGACGCGCTTGTTTGTGAGTGCTCGCTTTAGGGTGGTACACTGCGACTATGTGGGTCGTTGGTTTTATCGGAGAGTGCTATGTCTGTGATTGCGATGGTGGTTGTGGCGTTTATTGCTGTTTTACATCTTTATATAATGTGGTTTGAGATGTTCAGCTGGACAACGCGTGGTCCTAAGATTTTTAAGAACTTTCCAGCTGATCTGTTTGAGCCCACTAAGGCGATGGCAGCTAATCAAGGGTTGTATAACGGATTTCTGGCTGCCGGTCTTATCTGGTCATTATTTATTGGAGATTCAGTTTGGCAGCGCAATGTAGCGTTGTGTTTTCTGTTGTTTGTTTTGATAGCGGGTGTATATGGCGCTGCTACCGCTTCGCGGAAAATATTATTTGTCCAGAGTGTGCCCGCATTGATCGGGATCGTCTGTCTCTTTTTGACATAAATTTGTGTGGTTACAAATACATGGTCAGGCGGCATTATAGATGTTTGAGCCTAATGATCCTCGGGCGGTTAGCGCTCGGAAATCTTTTGCGGGGCAGGGTCTTCCAAATAGATATCCCTGTACTTTATCGCAACCAAGGTGCTGAATAACTCTTAGCTGATCTTGTGTTTCAACACCTTCGGCAGTGGTTGTCACTCCCAGGTTGTTGGCCAGATCCACCACAGCTCTGATAATCGACAGTGCGTCAGCATCTGAATCAATATTCATAACAAAAGAGCGGTCTATTTTCAGTCTGTCGAACGGATAGCTGCGCAGATACTGCATTGACGAGTAGCCGGTGCCAAAGTCGTCCACGGCTATCTGTATACCCAGCTGTTTTAGCTTATCAAGCAAAGTTCGCGTGTTGTTAATGTCCTGCATGATGACGGTTTCTGTAATCTCGAGTTCCAGACGATCGGCTGGCAGTTTGCTTTGTGCAAGGGCATCTTTGACGTCGTTGAGAAGGTCGACTTCCGGCGCTCCGGATTTACCGCACTGCACAGCAGACACATTGACAGCCACTTTGATTGAGCCGGGCCATTGCATAGCTTCCCTGCACGCTTGTTTGATTACCCAACTGCCAATCGCGACGATCTGACCGCTTTCTTCTGCCACTGGTATGAAGTCGTTGGGCCCGATCATACCCCGGGTTGGATGATTCCAGCGGATCAGCGCTTCTGCGCCGCAAACCTGCATGGTCTTTAAATCGATCTGGGGTTGATAGTAAAGTTCGAACTCATTATTTAATAAAGCATGGTGCAGGTCGGATTCCAGCTTGCGTCTGTTTTGTGCCCTGGTTTCCATTTCCTTTTCAAAAAACCTGGCAACCCCGCCACCGGCAGACTTTGCGTGATAGAGGGCAAGGTCAGATTTTTGTACCAGCTCGTCTGCCGAGATGTTCTTGTTGGAAAAACGGGTTATTCCAATACTGATACCGGTATGTATTAATCGGCCGTCAATGTGAATCGGACCTGACAGTGACTCGATAATATCATCGGCCAGTTTTTCGACGCTGTTGTCTGGCCTTGCGTCTGTCATCACGATTGCAAACTCATCACTGCCAAGGCGGCAGACCAGGTCGGACTGCTTGCAACACGAACGCAGTGTTGCTGCCACCATGCACAGCAGTTTATCGCCAATAGGATGGCCCAGTGTATCGTTTACCTTTTTAAAACCATCGAGACCAAGATTAAATAAGGCTGAGTGATGAGGTTGTTCCAGCGCTAGTAGTTCTTCAAGCCTTTCATTTAAAGCGGCGCGGTTTCTGAGCTTAGTCAGTGTGTCGTATTTGGCTAAATATGAAATACGTGCGTCCGCCTTACGTTCGTCAGTGACATCCCTGTGCAAGGCAATAACGGTGTGGTCCGGCAGCACATGAACCAGAACCTGAACTACCCGGCCGTTCCTGGTCGTAAATTCTCTTTCTTTCTGACCTATCTCTCCAATTGTCGTATCGCCGGAGAAAGATATCTCCTCTTTGACATCGTTCGCCATTATTTCAGTGATCGGGGTGCCGCGTCTGGTCAGATGTGCAGGTGTATCCCAAATATCTATCCATTGCTGGTTGCAAAGCAGCAGACGGTCCTGATCATCCAGCATGGTTAGTCCCAAAGGCATGAATGCCAGTGCACTGCGTAGCTTTGCGTTTTCACTGGATAGTGACGCGGTGGATAGTTTATCCTGATGCTGGATGTTTTCGATTGACACTACTGCCGAATTAAAAGGTCTGGGTTCAGCATTGCTAATTGCAAAATTAGTATTATTCCGCTCTGAATTTGTCAAGCGTTTATCTCTTATCAACTGTTTATCGATGTATTAAATGTAATTGATCCGATTACCTTCGGAAGAACAGACGCAGGCAAGAACTATGATTCATGGTATTGACTTTTTTGAACCAAACAAAGACCGACAATACCAGCTTGCATTTGATCTCTGAGCTTATTGAATTTAAAGCTACATTTTGTCAGG
>CAKZVB010000219.1 GCA_937922015.1 uncultured Granulosicoccaceae bacterium | reverse complement strand
TATTGGCTTTCGGGTTAGTAGACAACTGCGTATCGTGAAGTGGTAATTCCTGCATGGTTGCGGCGATTCCAGCACCACCGAACTCTGCGTCAATTTCAAAAGGCGCTGCCCAGAAATGTTTACTGCCCGGTGTACATACATTGCCACGTGGGTTTACGACCACCAGCGCACCGACGGTATATCCGTTTGACGTGAGCAGCGAGGCCGAGCCCAGACCGCCTTTGACATCGGCACATGTGGCACCTGTTCCCGCACCGACACTGCCCAGCGAGAATTCTGCTTTTGCTTCATGCAGCGCCTGCACACCCAATGCTCTGTAGGGGTTTGTTTGCCACTGTTTATCACCACCGTTGAGCAAGTCAAATATTATCGCCGACGAGACAATCGGCACATTGACCGGTCCTACCGCAAAGCCTCTGCCCGACTGATGCAGACTGTCCATCACGCCGGAGGCCGCGTCCAGCCCGAAAGCTGATCCGCCCGACAGAACGATTGCATCGATAGCGTCAACCAGTTTGTCCGGAGCCAGTAAGTCTGTTTCACGACTGCCCGGCGCTCCGCCACGAACATCGACTGCAGCGACAAACGGTGTGTCGGCCACTAAAACGGTTGTGCCGCTTTTGAGAGCATTATCTTCAGAATTGCCGACGCGTAAACCAGCTACGTCGGTAATGAGGTTATTGGGGCCTGTTTTCACAGGACTACTGCACTAAATACACCGACCACCATCAACCTCCATAGCGACGCCTGTTATCAGACTGGACTCATCTGAACATAGAAAACAGGCAGCATTGCCCAGGTCTTCCGGCTGAGAGAAACGACCCATTGGAATGGTTGAAAGAAATCTGGCTCTATTCTCTGGTGTGTCACTTCCCATAAATGACTTTAACAACGGAGTTTCACCTGCCACCGGATTCAATGCGTTAACGCGAATACCCATTGGTGCAAGTTCAACAGCCATACTTTTGGTTGCTGTTATCATCCAGCCTTTACTGGCGTTGTACCAGCTTAGCCTCGGGCGCGGACTGACCCCCGCTGTAGATGCCACATTAAGGATAGCGCCTGCGTTATTTTCCTTCATGTGCGGCACTATGACCTTTGCCGACAAAAACACCGACTTTGCGTTAACTGCCAGCACCCGATCAAAATCTTCTTCGGTGATATCTTCCATCGCCTGTGGAAGGTGCGTAATACCAGCATTATTCACCATGATGTCAAGCGACCCGAAACGACTAAACGCCGCCTGCGCCATTTCGTGCATGCTGTCACTGTCGGCCACATCAACTACGTGAGCAAAAGCAGCATCACCTGCGTTATCAGCAACTAGTTTCGCAGCATCCGGATTGATGTCTGCAACCATCACTGTTGCACCTTCTGCGATAAACTTCGCCACAATACCCGCGCCAAAGCCCGAACCACCACCGGTGACAATGGCGGATTTCCCTTTGAGTCTCACTCGCTGTTACTCCGTTGTCATACTTATGGCTAACAAAACAGAATGTTAGTTCTCTGTTATCTCTGATGCATCTGCAGATATCCTGAACCTGGAATATCCAGCACGGCTCACTCCCAACCCGGCGCTACCCGCCAGGTCACTTGAGCGTACGGCAAATGTTATCAAATATTCCCCCCTGTGACTCTCATTTGATGCATCGGTGAAAGATCAGCTGCATGAGTGACCCGCCCGGGAGTCTGTTGTTTAGGCAATTATTTTATTGACCTGCTTCAGTGCCCCCTTTGACTGGCGCGGTGGCGACCTGACTCATCTGACCAGAGCCGCCCGGCTTCTTTTGAAGTCGAACAATATCATTATAAAAAACTGCTATCATGGTTTGACTCACCCCCTGGCTACGCATCGTTTTAAAAAAACAATGATCAGGCACGTATTCGTCGCTTTGTTCACATAACGCTACAAATCAAAGAGTCAATATCTCAGGCAGTCAGCGGATAAACCTCATCAACTACGCGCTCCGGGGTTTACGTCTGCCAGACCTCGAACAATCCCATTCCAGCAGCTCCAATTCCATGAATATCATTTAAATAATGCCTGTAACCAGACTGTCCAGTTCGCTGCTTATCCCACTGTTATTTGTATTCCTGTGGAGCACGGGATTTGTCGGCGCTAAATACGGCTTACCCTACGCCGAGCCGTTCACCTTCCTGTTAATCCGGATGATCATCGCAGCCACACTTATCTATGGGCTTATAGTTGCTACCAGAACCGAATGGCCGAGCGGGGTTATGACATACATCCATGTCGCTGTTGTTGGAATCCTTATTCACGGGGTTTATTTGGGTGGTGTTTTTTTTGCTATATCACGTGGCCTGGATGCCGGAATCAGCGCGCTAATCGTCAGTCTGCAACCACTGGCGACTGTAATACTTGCCGTAGCGTTTCTCAACGAATCTTTAGACCGGAAAAAAATAGCCGGTATAGCGTTGGGCCTGATCGGTGTGCTTACCGTAGTATTTTCCAAAGGGTTCAGCACTGGCAACCTCGTTCCCGTTGGCCTGTTTTTTTGTGTTTTTTCGCTTATTGGTATTTCCGTTGGTACGGTCTACCAGAAGAAATTCTGCAGCAACATAAGCCTTCTACCTGCCGTTTTTATTCAATACATCGCAAATGCTGTTTTTCTGTTACCAGTGGCCGTCAGCTTTGAAACCATGACTATCGAATGGTCGATTCATTTTATATTCGCGTTGGCATGGCTTGTACTGGTTTTATCGCTCGGCGCTGTGGTGTTGCTGATGTGGCTTATCAAGCGCGGAGATGCCAGTCAGGTTGCCAGTCTGTTCTATCTTGTTCCGCCGTTTGCAGCCATCGAAGCGTGGCTACTATTCGATGAACAATTAACCGCAATCGGTATATTCGGTATTGGCTTATGTGTTATCGGAGTGGCTCTGGTCATACGCAGCAAATCCGTGTGACATGGTAATTTTCGTGCCCACTGTGATCTGTGCAAAACCACCTGCCATTGAAAATTTTCACCACCGGCCTGCAATCTTCATGAGGATTCGGTGTCCAGAGTCAATAGCACTAAACAGGTCGCCATAGATGTAACCATTAGAACTGTTAACCCTTGTACTGATATAATGGCAACTACCGCCACTTACTATAGGCTTGCTCCAATGACCGACGAAACGTCATACACTCCTCCCAAAGTCTGGAAATGGGTCACCGAAAGTGGTGGCAACTGGGCCAGTATTAATCGCCCTGTCGCAGGGTCGACCCATGAGGCGGCGCTGCAGACAGGCGACAACCCGCTACAATTGTATTCACTGGCAACACCCAATGGCGTCAAAGTGACCGTTATGTTGGAAGAGCTTCTGGCGCTGGGCCACAACGATGCAGAGTACGATGCATACTTAATCAGCATCAAAGACGGTGATCAATTCGGCAGTGGATTTGTCGAGGTAAACCCTAACTCCAAAATACCTGCGATGGTGGACCACAGTACCAGCCCTCCTACCCGGGTTTTTGAAAGTGGCGCTATACTGTTATACCTTGCAGAGAAATTTTCAGCGCTGCTGCCAACAGACCATCACAGGCGCACTGAGTGCTTATCATGGCTTTTCTGGCAAATGGGCAGCGCTCCCTATCTGGGTGGTGGCTTTGGTCATTTCTATAATTATGCACCGGTGAAAATCGAGTATTGCATCGACCGCTTTACCATGGAAACAAAACGACAGCTGGACGTTCTGGACAAACATCTGGCAGACAATACATACATGTGTGGCGACGAATACACCATTGCCGACATCGCAATCTGGCCCTGGTATGGAGCCGTGGTTCTTAACACGGTTTATGAAGCGGCAGAGTTTCTGGAGGCACACACCTACACCAACGTGGTGCGCTGGGCAGAGGCTATACAACAACGCCCCGCGGTTAAACGCGGCCGCATGGTTAATCGAAGTTTCGGGCCATTGGAGGAGCAACTTCATGAACGACACCACAGCAGCGACTTTGATACCAACACCCAGGACAAGCTGAACCCTGCATCCTGATAGCCTGATTCCTACATAACATCTGTCGCGAAACAGACTGATCTGAATGATCTTTCAGGTCAGTCGCCAGCCTTCATTAGTCGTGAGCCTTTTTGTTGCCAACTATGGGGCATTCTGCCGCGCAGACTCCTGGCCACGCGGTATACCCGCAGACATCAGGTGTTGCGCAAAGTTTTTACCGTCCTCGCTATCGCCACTCCAGTGCTCCAGCCAGCTGTTCACTGTGAATTTGGGATCTACCTGCATTAGTCGATGTGCATTTTCTCTGGCGAGTTCCGGCTCATTTCTGGCCATTTGCGTTGCTATGATAGTACGCAGCGGCGAGGTGTGCATCGGATTGAGCAGCAGCGATTTTTCTGCATAGGTTTCAGCTTGCTCAAGCTGCCCGGTATGATAATACGTAGCCGCCGCCACGGCATAGAAGAACTCAAGTTGTGGATCAAGTGGCGATAGCAATATGGCTTTTTCTACACACTTTGCTGCGTCGTTATAAAGCCGCCCGGACAGAAAGACCAGGGCACAGAAAGTAAATATTATCGGATCTTTCCTTTGCGTTGCCAGGGCATTTCGAACAAGTACTAATCCCTGCTCGAGGTTTTTAAAAAATTGCACTTCTACGGTTCCCTTTAGCGCCATAGCGAACTCATTACCGGGATGTAGACTCAAAGATTTATCGACAAAGTGCCTTATCACTGCACTGGTTTGTTGCTGATCTCGCAACGTCCATCCGCCGGTACGCTGTACCTTTAACAAATGCCAGAGAGACAACAAGGCGTTTACGGTGGAGTGATGTGGCTGCCGGCTGGCAATCTGTGTCAGACAGTCCTTTGACAACATAAATTGATCTTCGGTCTCAGCATGCATCAGGTTAATGCCACTGATATACAATGAGTGGGTCTCGAGACTGTCCAGAGATTCGACGTCGGCCAGTGTGACTGTTGACTTGAATATCCGATGTTCTGCGTTTTTTGCGAGATCGGCGACCAACCCGCTTCGGGCATCAACGATGTCATATACATTGCACTGAATCCGGTCAAACCAGATATTTGAATCAGCACCTATATCTGTCAGGTGAAATTCAATCGATAAGGCATTGTTGTTTTCAGCATAGGATCCGTGAAGTACGAAATCACAATTTAATTTATCGCTAACGTCACTACAGGACCAAAGCTTTCCTCTAAATCTGGTGGTGCTGAGTCTGGAAATGACATTGATATGAAGAGACCCGGAAAGCAGGTTAATCACATTGTTTGCCAGAATTTCGCCAATAGCGTCCAGGGGCTCACCTTGCCCTCCGGTGAATTCAAATGGTATTACGGCAAGTGTCGGCAACACAGTGCCTGATACGCCTTCACGTGTCGGGATTTGCCGTTTATCTGAGAGCTTCATATCAACCGCGGTTAACCAACACAATGCAATCTTTGCAAAAGAGCTTCAGGGGAAACCGGTTTCTTTAGTACAGCCACCTCCGGCGAGAACTCAAATGTTTCCGGCTCTTTGTCAGACGACAATACCACCACCGGCATGTCCGGAACGATCAAACGCAGGGCTTCGATCAATTTTGTCAATTCATCGTCATAAGAGAGCGGTTCCAGACAGGCCGCATCAATTTTGTGTTGCCGGTGCAGAGTATATGCCTGTGACAGGTTATCGGCAGACAACACTTTCCAGCCGGATGATTCAAGCAACATAATGGTACTCCTGCCCCCCTGGCTATTTTCACCCAGTACCAGCACGGTTTTTTCGACACCTGGCTGCGGTGCAGTTGTCTGGTCTGACTCTGTACTTTGAGATGCCTTGCCTGCCCTGTGCACGCCGGGAATCTTAACATGGACTGTTGTGCCACTGCCTGGTTCGGATTCCACGTCTATCGTGCCTTTGAGGCGAGATATCATCTTCAGGACGTTTGCCAGGCCCAGCCCGACCCCGGTCCGGTAATTCCCTGAAATCTCACGCCCCTGATAAAACTCAAGATAGAGATAATCCTGATCTTCCCTTGATATTCCGATGCCGGTATCACTGACAGTGAGCTTTACCACACCGTCTCCGGACCAGGCTAGTGATACCTGCACATGTCCGTTGTCGGTAAATTTTATTGCGTTGTCAATCAGGTTTCTTAATATCCGATCAAACAACGCACGGTCCAGACTGACGTTCTCACTGGCCGAAGAACTGACTTGCAGGGAAAGTCCTTTGGCGTTTGCTCTTCGCTGATACTGCTGCGCTATACGCCGGGTTTCATCCTCCAGATTCACCTCGACCGGATGCAGTTTAAATATCCCGACATCGACTCTGGCGATATTTAACAGCACATCTATTTCACGCATGACATCCAGGATTGCTTCAGAGATTTCATCCAGCACTTCTTTGCTGAAATCATCCAGGTTCTGATTCTTGAGTACTGAACAGAACATGGACAGCGCATGCAATGGCTGCCTGAGATCGTGGCTGGTGGAATAATAGAACTGGTTTTTACTTCGATGCAACAACTCTACGTTTTCCAGCGCTGCTTCCAGTTGCTGGCTGGTGACTAAAATCGAGTCCAGTTCAAGCGCCGCCTCTGTCTTTTCTGCCAGAAGCCTGTCTACTTCAGTGGACTTATTGTTTCTACCGGCATTGTAGCCGACCAAGCCAAATAACACCGCCGTCACTAGAAACACTGACACCGCTAGAATAGTCATACCTCAATTTCAATCACCATACAGACCATACAAATCCATAGGGCAGTCGCTGAATTTTGTCTTGCGATTTGGTTTTTCGTTTATAAAACATCGTTTAAATAGACAAACTAAAGGTTTACTTTGAGTCGCCGTTATCTACGCGGCATAGAGAATGTGGCACTAAAAATCAGGTCTGTATTGTATCGCTCAGATCGTGTCAGCGTTCTCCGGCAAAAAGCGCTTACTAAAAAGCGTAAAAAATATAAAAAGCCCGGTGCGTCGGGGTAAAGATTGCGGATATTTACATGACCAAGCAAAATCACCAGCACTCTGCCTGGAGTGACTCACCAACTAACGAATATTACCGTGATAGCAACGACTACGATATAGGCGGAGAGGAATATTCCAATAGCG
>CAKZVB010000218.1 GCA_937922015.1 uncultured Granulosicoccaceae bacterium | reverse complement strand
GGCGCTGCGCTTGCTTTAAGTCGTTTTTCTATTGCTTTGTGCTTTGGCTTTGTACCTTGACTTTCTGCTTTGATTTGCCGCTTTGACTCACTGCATATAGGTCTGCTATTACAGCCGATTTGACGTGCCATACATCGCGTTTTTTCGAAGCCAGTTCCTGGCTGTACGATTCAATTTTCAAGGGCGGAAAACCTCCGTCGGGCCGCGCCGTTCTTGGCGCTTTGACCCCGCTCCGGATGATTTCAAAAACCAAGGCAGACGCTCTGTTCCACAATGACCCTGTGCTACGGGTCTTTGTTTGAGATAACAGCGCTTGTAGCGCTTTGCAATTAGAAACACAATGCTTACGCAATGGTGGGGAGCGTTGCGGTCGTTATGTTTGTGAGTATGTCGAGCTACGATTACCGGGTATTTCTGCAATATTCTGCAGATCTATTTTTTGCGTCGAACCCTTTGCTTCATTAAATTACTACTCTTGCATTTGCCACACGGGTAACTGATATGAACGATTTGAAGAAGAATTCTGTGCGATCAATTGATCGCTCTATTCCTATTGCGCTTTTACGTGCTCGTGAAGCGGTGATGGCACACTTCAGACCGTTGCTGGCGGACCGGGGTTACACAGAACAGCAGTGGCGGGTGCTGCGAATTTTAAATGAGTATGGGCCGCTGGAAGCTACGCAACTTGCGCGTCACAGTGCTTTGCTTTTGCCAAGCCTTACTCGCATCATGAAAACACTGGAGGACAAACAGGATATTTACCGAACAAAGAACGAGAGCGATGGCAGGAGATCTCTGATTCATTTATCACAAGGCAGTAAGGATTTGATTTGCACCGAAGTGGCTCGCACCGAAGCCGCCTATGCCAGAATCGAGCACAACCTGGGCAGAGAAAAAACCGATCAACTTCTTGATTTACTTGCTGAACTGGCGAATATTGATCCACCATAACCGCCGGAATTTAAGGCCAGATAACTACACTTTATGGACCGGGTCATTGCAGTCAATGATCTATATAGACCATACACACACCGCGGTCTGTAACCCTATCCTTGTATCCTGGTGCTGGAAGTTGCAGTTATGTTGTAAACACACCAAAACCCGCGGGTTAGCAGTATTGAAGTGGCACAGGGACGTGCGAATTAGCATGAACCTTTTAGTATATTCCCCCATCAACATCACGACGCACAGTTGTGCGTCGCGATGTCTGCCAGCCGTCTCGGCACGCTCTTACACAGAGTATTGATCGTAGCCTTCCAGGGCAGCCATGCGATCAGGTGCACCAACCACTGCAAAGTTCTTTTGCGAATCAACCAGGTATGTCGACGCGGCTGTGCGCAGGTCGTCCAGCGTTACTCCGAG
This sequence comes from uncultured Granulosicoccaceae bacterium, assembly GCA_937922015.1. Lineage (GTDB taxonomy): Bacteria > Pseudomonadota > Gammaproteobacteria > Granulosicoccales > Granulosicoccaceae. Next base: position 10,392 of record CAKZVB010000218.1, on the reverse strand, counting down.
TACAGATTGACGAACCTGCTGAATATAGTCAGCGCCACGGCCATAACGTGTAGAATAATAGTTGCCAATGGCTTCACCTGCCGGTGACCCCGGTCTGTCGATGCGGCCGATCACTCCAAGAATGGCCTCTTCCAGTAAGCGAGTTTCGTGTTTATCGTTTAGCAGCCAGTTGATTGATGCATCAAAATCGTCAAACGTTTCCTGTAGACGTGGATCACGATAAGAGTAGAAACGAAACGATGCTGACTCTCCGTCAAATGATGCACCACCGCCGTAGGCACCGCCCTTTTCACGAATAGCGCTATGCAGAAAACCATTACCCAGATACTCACCCAGAACAGTAAGCTTGTGTGCATCTGCATGGCCGGCAGGCACTGCATGGTAAGACTGAGCACAAAAATTCACCTGTGCGTTTGTTGACCAGGCTTGTTTTACTAACTGGCCCTGGTATTCGTGTGCAAAAGGTTCAATGGCAGTTGTGCAGGCATTTACGCCGCAGGCCTGTATGGCTTTGGCAATTTCATCTCGTTGCTCTTCTTCACTGACGATCAGCCACTCACGCGGCGCATTGCAGATGCGCTCATGCACTTGCATCATCTGTTCTGATAGCTTTGTTAACGCGCTGTCGTCATTTTGAATTTTTTCATCTAATGTCTTTAGCGCCACGATTCCGTGCAAGCCGCCCCAACGGTGCCCCAGCGCACCGGACACACTGGAGCTACTACTGGCAGCAACCATCGCCAGTGCGTGACCGCGACCAGTAATAGAACTTTCCTGGCGTGTTCGAACTTGTGTTATCAGATCTTTTATACGAGCGGTTTCAGTGAAATCCGGTGAGTCGATCGTTTCATGAATCATTTGCGATATTTGACCGGTGTTGCGATTAAGTCCCTTGGCTGACAACACCAGTGAGCTGTGCAATTTGTCTTTGTCACCCAATACACTGCGGGTGCTGACACGCGCACCTATCCCACCAAGCACAGAGGCTTGTTGCGCCTGTGTCTGCATGTAGTCGCGACCGCCACTGCCGACTTCCGCCAGACACATGGCATACAGAGGCAGGGCATCAAGCAGTTCGCCCTCAAAATTCGGCAGATCTGTCACCAGTTGCTGATAGACCATTCCATTGGTGCCGGTGTTGTACCAGACACATGGCATATCACCTATCGCACCTGATTCACCAACGGGAAATTTAAGTGTAACCGGGACATCTTCAAGTGTAACCCGCGGTAGTAATTCTGCATCATCTTCCGCCGACTGACGCGCTTCCAGTTGTTCGGCAAGGCGAACTATCTCTTTTCGTGTCTTGTCGTCGAATGTCTCATCATGGGCTTTCAGCACAGCAGCTTCTGCGGCTTCTTCGTTTGCGGCCAGTTCTTTATCCGGTGACATCACAAACCGCACACGGTGCTGATTATCCAACAATAAGGTTTTTACAAGGCGCGGTATGAATAGCGGATCTTCTGCATCTTTTCGCAGCTCGGCTAACAAGTCATCGATGTCGAGTGCAGCCACTGGATCACCGCCATGCAATGCAGGCGTCAGTGCTCGCAACGCCAGTTGTAAACCGTATGGAAAACCATCACCGGTGACTTCACGCTGAGTAAGTTCCAGCTGATGCAACACAGACATCACAGCTTCTTTTGGCACACCATTTTTTGCGATGTCTTCGAGCACACCCAATACCAATGCTTCAACAGCGTCTGCTTTTTCCGGGTCAGAACCTTCAAGCCCTGCGGCGAAAGTCATTTCGCGGGTATCATCGTCTACACCACACACCGGTGACGGCGCTGTACCAAGGTCACTGGTTTCCAACGCATGGCGCAAAGGAGAGCTGCTGTTATCCAGTAAAACATCACCAAGCACGCGCGCTTCCATCACACTGCGCATATCAGAATTTCGACCTAACAACCAACCGACGGCCACATGCGTTTTACCGGCCGTGGATTCTTCAGCCAAGGGGTAGGTGTTTGTCCTTTTTTGCGGAGTGCTGTAACGCTTCTCATCGGGTATCGCCAACCCGGAAACATCTATCGCTTCGAACTCATGCAGTGCCCGCTGTTCAAATTTATCCTGCAAGTCTGCCGCCGGCAGATCTCCATAGGTAAACATCACTGCATTAGACGGATGATAGTGCAGAGCATGAAACGCCTTGAGCTGTTCCCAGGTAAGTTCGGGAATAACAGCGGGATCACCGCCACTGTCATGGTGATAGGTAATCGATGGAAACAACGCATTATTAAAATGCTTCATTAAGCGCGCATTAGGCGCACTGTATGCCCCCTTCATTTCATTGAAGACAACGCCTTTGTACATTAGTGGTGAGTCGGTATTGCCGCTTTCTGAAAAATCCAGTCGGTGACCTTCCTGCCTGAAATCAAGCTCGTTAAGGCTGGGGAAGAAAGTAGCATCGAGGTAGACATCAAGCAGGTTGTAAAAATCTTTACGATTGCGACTGGCGAAGGGGTACGCAGTCCAGTCACTCGCTGTAAACGCATTCATGAAGGTGTTTAACGAACGCCGTAACATCATAAAAAATGGATCACGCACCGGAAACCGCTTACTGCCACAAAGCGCCGTATGCTCCAGAATGTGCGCCACCCCGGTTGAATCTTGCGGCACAGTCAAAAAAGCCACGAGAAACGCGTTTTGGTCGTCATCTGCCGCAAGGTGGAAATGACGCGCCCCGGTTTTGACATGACGGTACTCCTGAAACTCCATATTCAGTGAATCGATCGGATAACGACGTAATTCCTCGAAAACAGCGGACCGTGGCATTAAGAACTCCCAAAGTGTTCTGGACAAAATATAGGCTCAACGATGGTTATATGGCCTGACCTTCTCAAGCGCAATACTCAGGCCGATAAATCATCGTATGGTCATTTGCACAGCGATATTTCTGCGTTATTGCTGCATTCGCTGCCGGCTGTCTTTTTACCCTGGCAAAGGAGCCACTCACTACTGATCCGTGAGCGCTATTTCACTAAAATCATCACTGACTACACTAGTGAACCCCTGCGCCCCGGGCTCGAGAAAATAGGCTGCAATATTAAATTGATTGGCAACCTTGACTCCTTGCCGTGCACCCAACACCATAAATGCCGTCGCCCACGCATCTGCGTTCATCGCGCTGTCTGCAATGACCGTCACAGATGCCAGAGCGTGTTCTGCAGGGTATCCGCTACGCGGATCTATGATGTGTGAATACCGCTTGTTGTTGAATTTAATGAAGTTTCGATAGTCGCCGGAGGTGGCAACCCCGCCACTGGTCAAACTGAGTGCACGCTCGGCTACCGCACCATCAGCGCCTGGCTGCTGTATGCCTATGCGCCATGGGTCAGCGTTGCGGTTAGTGCCCCGCACACGAAGTTCACCACCTATTTCGACCAGATATTGATCAAATCCGAACGTCTCCACATGTCTGGCAATTTCATCGACAGCAAAACCCTTGGCAATGGCTGACAAATCAAGCTGCAGTTGAGGGTCGCTTTTGCGTAAGGCCGGCGGGTCAATACGAACCTCCAGCAACTGGTAGCCGGTTTGCTCCAGAAGTTGCGAAATCTCTGATTCTGATGGTGGCGTAGAATTTTCCTGCGTGCCAAACCCCCAACGTTGCACCAATGGCCCGACGGTTGGATCAAACGCCCCGTCACTTGTCGTGGCGATCTCAAGTGCCTGATCGGCAACAACAGCAAATATGGCGGGCACTTCAAACCAGTCGACGCTGGTGGTGCGGTTAAAGCGACTGATGGCTGAGTCCGACTGGTAGGTAGACATCGCAGAGTTGACTCTGCCTAACAGTGCTTCTATTTCCGCCGAAAGATCTGCTCGCAGGCGAGCGTCGCGAAGAGCCGGGATAACGACGGTGTACGTCGTGCCCATGGTAGAGCCGGTGATATCGGCAAGGTTTGCTTTACATGCAGGCAGGCAGCAACAGCATATTGCCGCCAGAATGGCGAAACATCTTTCAATCGAACGCATTCGCCGCAGTGTACCGCAGACCTCTGCTAATGCATACAGCAACCGCCTGAACGGTCCGGTACACCGGGCATTTTATTTCCAATAACTAGCAGCACACCAGGTGCTGACTACTACATGGTATTTGTTTTGCGATCCGAATTGACCAGACCACCGAGGTGATCTTCAATAGCGCGACGAATGCTGCCCGCTTTTTCACCGGTAAACTGTACGCCGATACCCGGCACACTATTACCACCCGCCGAAGTAATCCAGCAAACCTGAGCAGGTACCGGCCAGCGCTCTGAGTCGTCCATCAGGCCAAATAGTAAAAATACGGAATCGCCAAGACCGTACTGCTGAGTGGTTGGAACAAACACCCCGCCTCCTTCCACAAAGGACATGAAGGCTGCCTGCAGGGCACCCCGGTCTGTAATTGTAAGCGACACGATTGCTTTGCGATCGGTAGTCATTGCGAGTTCTCCGCGCGGATTCTTAGTCTGTATATCCGTATATCGGCCAATAGCCCTTCAAGCACAGTCTGAGTTTTCAAACTGGCATTATCAAGCCGCAGACCTTGCTGCAACATGTCGAGAGACTGGCTCAGATATCGGCGCTCATTACTTGAGCGTTCAGAAGACAAGCGGCCATCTGCGATGGAAAGTTCAAGCTTTTTGACAAAATCTGTGGTCCATTGCATGAAAAGTGTGAGGGATTCACCGGTATTCAGCATAGAGGCTGCCCTGGTGGCCAATGCACCGGGATCTCCGTCTTTCAATAGAAATTCGCCGTACTGCGCCCGAATCGCCGCAATTTCGCTCAGATCGCGGACACCACTGTCAGTCTGTGCGTAAGAATAGGCGGCCACAGGCGCACCGTGCGCATACTCAAGCGCCAAACTGGCTTCAGAAACTTGTTGTTCCTGTAACCACGCCAGCGCGGTGTCCTTTGCCGGCAGTGGCATTACCACTCGTTGACATCGACTGCGGATGGTCGCCGGCAGCTTCGCCTCGCGGCTGGCCAGTAAAAATATCGCACAGCCCGGGCCGGGTTCTTCCAGCGTTTTCAGCAAGCCATTGGCCGCCGCGTTAGTCAGAGTATCTGCGCGATTTATAATCGCCACCCGATAAGGGCCGTAAGTGGCAGTGAGCGTTAGCTTTTCTTCCAGCTTGCGTATTTGCTCGACACTGATCACCGAGGCTTTATCAAGCCAGTCCAGTTGAGTGAGGTCTGGATGCGTGCCGACCGATGTCAGCGCACAGCGGTTGCACTGTTCGCAGGGCGCATTATGGTTCGACGGGAATTGCGCGCACAGCAAAGCACGGGCAAAAGCTTGCGCAAATTCAAGCTTGCCAATACCACGCGGCCCGGACAACAAGGTAGCATGGTGCAGACGACCGGCGCTGGCGGCACGGCTCATTAACTGCCATTGCGATTGCTGCCACGGGTATGGCCATTTAGCCTCTTTAGCGGTCATCGCCAGTCAGGTCGCATAGTGGTCCACTGCTTCATCGAGCCATTGCGCCACCAGCGGACCAAGTGTGTCACGCATGCTGTTACAGACAACATCAAAATCAGCATTGGCATCAAGGGTATGAATCCGCTGTGGGTATCTGGCAGCGCGTGCCAGATAACCATTACGCACAGCTTCAAAAAAATCATCTCCCTCACTTTCTATGCGATCAAGCGAGCGTCGTCTCTGCGTACGTATGTTGCTGGTCTCACGACTCGCATCAAGCAACAGCGTCGCATCAGGCTGCAGCCCTTCCTGTACCCACTGTTCAATTATCTCTATGCGATCAGCACCCAGTTTACGACCACCGCCCTGATAGGCAAACGAGGCATCAGTGAAACGATCGCACAATACCCACTGACCACTGGCCAGTGCGGGTTCAATGACACTTTCAATGTGTTGAGCTCTTGAAGCAAACATCAGCAACAGCTCTGCCTTTGGCACCATCGGCTCTGTGGTATTGAGTAATACCTCGCGCAACTCTTCACCCAATGGTGTGCCACCAGGCTCACGTGTGCTGCACACATCCACACCGCTGCTGGTCAGTAATTTTTTAACTTCAGGCAACAGAGTCGATTTGCCAACTCCTTCAGAGCCCTCGAGAGTTATGAATCTACCGCGCTTTTTATCGTTCATATGTTATCGCAAACCGTGGCGTGTTCATTTCCGTTTCAGGATATATTTTCGCACTGCCTTGTTGTGTTCTTCTACGGTATTGGTAAATACGTGTCCGCCGGTGCCATCTGCTACAAAAAACAGGGCTTTGGTATCAGCCGGATTAACCGCGGCCTCAAGAGCGGCAGCCCCTGCCATGGCAATTGGTGTGGGTGGCAACGCATCTATTTTGTACGTGTTATAGGGAGTCCTGGTTTGTAAATCCCGCTTGGTGATATTACCATTGAAATTTTTTCCAATGCCGTAAATTACCGTTGGATCCATTTGCAAACGCATGCCTTTGCGCAATCTCCCCGCGATAACCCCGGAAACCATTTCATACTCTTTAGGCACCGAGGTTTCTTTTTCGATAATCGATGCCATGATCAACACTTCATAGGCAGAAGTTACCGGCAGATTCTCTTGTTTATCAGCCCACACCTCAGCTAGCTTTACGTTGAGCGCCTTGTGCGCTCTCAATAAAAATTGAGCGTCTGTTGTACCACGGGGAAAATGGTAAGTATCAGGCAGAAACTGCCCTTCCGGATGCCCGTCTTCAGCACCGATAAACCTCATCACATCGACATCTGCAACGTTTTGCATGGTGTGTTCGAGAATATCATTTGCAGCAACCGCAGCACGCAGTTGCCAGATGTTCCATCCTTCAAGTATGGTCAGTGAATATTGTCTCTGCCGACTGACCTGCAGCTCAGACAACAACTGGATTGGTGTGAGGGCAGTAGACAGCGAATACTCACCGGTTTTAATACTTCGTGCCGCCCCGGTGTAGCGCGCGTACAGCTCCCACCATATGGGTCGCTTCAACAGGTTTTGGTCTGCCAGCGCTGTTCCGATACGACGGATGGTATCGCCTTGTTTAACTTCAAGTTCAAACGACTGTTGTTGAGTGTTTAACGGCCCATTCAGAAAACGATACGCATCGGCAGCAGCAAACCCTGCAGCACATAACACCAGAAAACACAGAGATAGAAATATTTTCACAACAAAACCGACTGATGACCGTTAGAAGAAACTAGAGTGTAATGCCGGGATGCCGTCATGATAGATCATCATTGATTTCCACCAGCCACAGCGCCCGATTTATTACCGGTAATTGCCGGATTAAATTAAACCTGACTGAATAACAAAGTGGCGTTAGTGCCGCCAAAGCCAAATGAATTTGACAGTGCGTGCTCCACTTTGATTTTACGTGCTTCGTGCGGCACATAGTCAAGATCACATTCCGGATCAGGGTTGTCCAGATTAATCGTCGGAGGTACGGACTGATCGCGAATAGCCAGTATTGAAAAAACAGCTTCAATACCACCGGCTGCACCGAGCAAATGACCGGTCATCGATTTGGTTGAACTGACAGCTATTTTGGCGGCTGAGTCTCCAAACGTCGATTTTATCGCATTGGTTTCTGCAACATCACCAACGCTGGTGGAAGTGCCGTGGGCATTAATGTAGCTGACTTTTTCAGGTGCGAGACCAGCATCTTTCAATGCGCTGGTCATACAGCGCCTGGCACCGTCGCCGTTATTAGCCGGCTGTGTCATGTGATAGGCATCCCCACTCATGCCGTAACCGGTAAGCTCACAGTAGATTTTTGCACCGCGTGCTTTGGCGTATTCGTATTCTTCAAGTACCAGCACACCGGCTCCATCGCCTAACACAAAACCGTCCCGGTCTTTGTCCCATGGACGGCTTGCGGCCGTCGGGTCATCATTTCTGGTAGACAATGCTCTGGCTGCACCGAAACCTGCAAGACCCAGGGGACAAGTGGCCATCTCAGCGCCACCACAAACCATTGCATCGGCGTCGCCATATTTGATGATTCTGAAAGCTTCACCAATATTGTGTGTACCCGTAGTGCACGCCGTGGTGATACAAATGTTGGGGCCCTGCAAACCGCGCATAATAGACAGGTTACCGGCAATCATATTGATGATTGTTGACGGTACAAAAAAAGGTGACATCCGGCGCGGGCCTGACTTCAACAAGGTACTGTGCTGGGTTTCTATATTCGGCAGACCACCGATACCGGAGCCTACAGCGATACCGATTCGCTCCGGATCGTGATCGTCAACATTCAACCCGGCATCATCAAGCGCCTGGATTCCGGCGGCCACGCCGAAATGAATAAAGGTATCCATTTTACGGGCATCTTTGGCAGTCATGTACTGAGTGACATCAAAATCTTTCACGGATGCAGAGAACCGTGTGGAAAAACCTTCAGTATCAAATGACTCGACAGGGGCCGCCCCTGAAACACCTGCAAGCAGGTTTTTCCAGGTATCGTCAACAGTATTCCCAATCGGGGTAATTGCCCCGAGGCCCGTTACTACGACTCGACGTGTACTCAAAACGGGTACTCCCGGCTTACATTTATCGCCGAACAGTTGCAAAGAGCATGTTGTTCAGCGATTGGTTGCTTGCCCATTGGCAGATAGGTTGGTTATGGCCGGCGTAACCACCAGCCATCAATGGAGCGTTCCAGTTCTGGAAACAGGCTCCACAGCGTTGTTAACTCAGATTGGCGTTAACGTAATCCACGGCTTGTTTTACCGTGGTGATTTTCTCGGCTTCTTCGTCTGGAATTTCACACTCGAACTCTTCTTCGAGAGCCATGACTAATTCCACGGTATCGAGCGAGTCTGCGCCGAGATCGTCAACAAATGAGGCAGCGCTGGTGACCTCTTCATCTTTAACACCGAGTTGTTCTACGACGATTTTCTTAACGCGTTCTTCGATACTGCTCATATTGCATGCCCTCCCGGGACCTGATCGTATTTAGTGGCATTTAGCGAAAGCTAATCCCGCCTATTGTATTAAATCCGTGAATCAGACGCTACTGTCTGAGCAATTTAATTATTTGCCAGCTGATCAGCGTTTTCCCACGAAGCTACTTTGGTGTATGGACAAAATAAGAATTTTCAAGGCAAATTTCAGCCTTAACCCATATACATGCCACCGTTTACATGCATTGTTTGGCCGGTAATGTAGTCCGCTTTGCCAGACGCCAGAAAAGCCACCATATGGGCAATTTCCTGAGGCTCACCCAGACGCCCTAAAGAGATACCCGCCTGCAGCGACTCTCTCTGCTCATCCGGCAGCGCATTGGTCATATCTGAGACAATAAAACCGGGAGCGACGGTATTCACGGTGATATTTCGCGAACCTACTTCCCTTGCCAGTGATTTTCCAAAACCAATGATACCTGCTTTAGCTGCGGCGTAGTTACTTTGGCCGCCATTACCAGTCACACCCACTACAGAGGCAATATTGATTATTTTGCCCCGGCGAGCCTTAACCATGCCTCGCAGGCACGCCTTACAGGAATGATAAATCGATGTCAGATTAGTGTTAATGATGTCGTCCCATTCATCGTCTTTCATTCTCATCAACAAATTATCACGCGTTATTCCGGCGTTATTTACCAGCACCGATACGACGCCGAAATCTTCCTTGATTTTTCCAATGGTGGCGATGATTTGATCTTTATCAGCGACATCGAGCACCATACCGACACCGCTAACACCGTTGCTGGCAAATCTTTCAGTAATTGCGCTGGCACCACTTTCGCTGGTGGCGGTTCCCACGACAATTGCGCCCTGCCTGCCGAGCTCATCTGCGATTGCTGCACCGATGCCGCGACTGGCACCTGTCACCAGGGCGATTTCATCCTTCAACATTAGCTGATTCCTCATTCATTGCAGACAACGCCTTATCTAGTGTTTCCGGACTTTCGACGGGGTACGCAGACAGAGTTTTATCAATCCTCTTGCACAGACCGGTGAGTACTTTTCCCGAGCCAAGCTCCACCAGAGCGCTAACACCAAGCTCTCTCATCTTCTGAATGGTAGAGGTCCACTGCACCGGGCTGGTCACATGTTGCTTTAGAGAGCCTCGCAGGGTATCCGCATCAGCCGGTACGGTGGCATCCGCGTTTTGCATGACTGGTGTGTCGGGCAGTTTTAAACCGGCAGCATCAATAGCTGCGGCAAGTGCGGCCCGTGCCGGCTCCATTAATGAGCTGTGATTTGGCACAGAAACCGGCAGCAGCATGGCTCGGCGAGCGCCTTTTTCTTTGGCGATCGTACAAGCGTTTTCCAATGCTTTCAGATGCCCTGAAATAACAACCTGGCCGGGTGAGTTGAAGTTAACCGCTTCAACCACACTGCTTTCCGACGTGAGTGACTGGCACAGTTCAATTGCAGCCTGGTCGTCCAGCCCCAGTATTGCTGCCATTCCCCCCACCCCCGGCT
>CAKZVB010000217.1 GCA_937922015.1 uncultured Granulosicoccaceae bacterium | reverse complement strand
TGCTTTGGGAGCAGAGGGTCGCAGGTTCGAATCCTGCTACCCCGACCATTTATTGTTCGCGCTTAACTGTGCGTGCAAGTACGTAATGCCAATAGAAAATGAAACATAGAACCATGATTAAAAATGCTACTGACAGTTACTCGCTCTTATCCCTGCAGATGTTTTATCTGAGGCTTTATTGTGAGTAAGTGATACCTACACAAACACACATATATTAAGCCTCGGCATTGTTCGGGGCTTTTTTTTGGCCATTAAACAGACCCACCTAACCCAATTGGCAGAGGTGTCAGTTTTAGAAACTGAATGTTCCCGGTTCGAGTCCGGGGGTGGGTACCAAATTTTCACAATGCGCCGGTAGTCCAACTGGCAGGAGACACGAGGTTTAAGCCCTCGACAGTGTGGGTTCGAATCCTACCCGGCGCACCAATTTCAGGGAGGTTTACAGGGGTCTGGCTCAACTGGTAGAGCGTTGCACTTTGACTGCAAAGGTTGGGAGTTCGAATCTCCCGGCCCCTGCCATTTACTATGGAGAGATATTGACCGGGTTGGCTGGTCGCCGGTCTTGAAAACCGGATTGGCGCTTGCGCGCCAGGGTTCGACTCCCTGTCTCTCCGCCATTAACCGGAGAGTAAACCGATCAGGTGATCGGGGCTGATTGCTAATCAGTACGCACCGAAAGGTGTCCGTTTCGACTACGGTGCTCTCCGCCACTTCTACCAGTCGTGAAGATTCGCCAAGTGAAGATTCGCCACGGGAACCCGGATCTAATCTTAAGTAGCTAAATTCTATTTCAATGGCGCGCTGCTGGTAAACGGTCGCTGTGTCAGAAAGTCAAAGTCCACGCCTTCGTCAGCCTGGGTAACGTGTTCCATATGAAGTTTTTTATAACCGCGTTCTGCCCGGGTCGATTCCGGCGGACTCCACTGTGCGCGCCGCTGTGCCAGTATTTCATCGCTTACATTCATCGACAGTGTCCGCTCTGCCACGTTCAGACTGACCTGATCACCGCTTTCAACCAGTGCCAGCGGACCACCGACGGCAGCTTCCGGTGTTGCGTGAAGTACTATAGTGCCGAATGCAGTAACACTCATGCGGCAATCTGAAATGCGAACCATATCAGTAACCCCCTGTGTAGCTAACTTTTCAGGGATCGGAATATAACCCGCTTCAGGCATACCGGGTGCACCTTTCGGTCCGGCATTACGCAGAATAAGAACACTGTCACCTGTCACCTCAAGATCCGGATCGTCAATACGGGTGGCCAGATCTTCGAGTGAATCAAACACTACTGCCGTGCCTGTGTGGACCAGTAGTTCAGGCGTACCCGCAGACTGCTTTATGATAGCACCATCGCCCGCCAGATTGCCCTTAAGGAAAGCTATGCCACCGCCGCTGTGAATGGGATTTGCCAGTGGCCTGACAACATCCTGTGTAAACGCAGCTGGGTAATCGTCTATCTCTTCACCCAGCGTTCGACCGGTGATCGTCAGACAGTCAAGGTTCAACAGAGGTTTTAATTCTCGCAGTATCGGCGCCATGCCACCGGCGTTGTGCAGGTCGTCCATGTAGTATTGACCGTTGGGTTTAAGATCAACCAGAACCGGTGTCTCGCTGCCCAGTCGATCGAACGCATCCATGTCTATTTTGATTCCCAGTCTGCCCGCTATCGCCGCGATATGCACAATGCCGTTGGTCGAGCCACCCACTGCCAGCAATACCCTCAGTGCATTTTCAAATGCCGCCGCTGTCATGATGTCAGAGGGTTTTAATTTCAACTGCGTGAGCTTCATCGCCCGGGCACCGGCGGCTTCACTGTGCCTTAACCGCTCTGCTGTCACCGCTGGAATAGCGGCACCACCCGGCAACATCATGCCGAGTGCTTCAGTCATACAGGCCATGGTGGAGGCGGTACCCATCACACCACAGGTACCCCCGGTTGGCACCAGACGACTTTCCACTTCGTTGATCTCTGCTTCATCGATACGCTGCGCCCGGTAATCACCCCAGAACCGTCGACAATCGGTACAGGCACCGATTCGTTGTTCACGATGGGTACCGGATAACATCGGACCGGTAACGATTTGAATAACTGGTATATCGGCACTGGCGGCGGCCATTAATTGCGCTGGCACTGTTTTATCACAGCCACCAATCAGCACACAGGCATCCATTGGCAGGGCTCGCAACATTTCTTCGGTATCCATCGACATCAGGTTGCGCAGATACATACTGGTGGGAAAGGAAAACGCCTCATGCAGTGAGATGGTCGGGAAATCCATTGGCAGACCACCCGCCAGCATCACACCGCGTTTGACTGCCTCGACTATTTGCGGGGTATTCGCATGGCAGGCGTTGTAGGCCGAATAGGTGTTGGCAATACCAATAACCGGTCGACTCAGTGCATCGTCGGAATACCCCATCGCTTTAATGAACGCTTTGCGCAGGTACAACGAAAATTTTTCATCGCCGTAGCTGGTCAGACCGCGCTTCATGCCACTGTTATCGTTCATGCTTATTTCCGTCCAGGTTGTCTGCGGGTGTTGGGATAATCATCGCACAGACTTACACCTATGCCACCGTTTTTCTACCCGGCAATCGCAGTACCCCGTTAATTACCCCCATTCCCAATACACCGCAACACAACGCTACAAGATCAGTCCACAACGGCACTTCAGCAAGCCACAGCCATGCGATGAAAGCACCGATCACAGGCATCAATACACTGAAGCTTGCAGCACGGGCAGAGCCCAGTCTTTCTATGGCCACGGTATAAAGAATCACCGCGACAAAACCGGACAACAAGCCCTGCATCAGGCCATTAAAAATCAACTGATTGTTTGTCAGTGATAAAAACGGGCCCGGTATCAGCAGCTTGATCAATACAATAATAATAGTGGAGACCGTAGAAACCCATGCCGCCCCCTGCGCCGCAGAAAATCCGGTAAAGGGAAACGCCACGACATAACAGGCCCACCCGGCCGCGGCCATTAGCATGAGCGCCAGACTGTAAAGATCTATTCCGTCAGAACCTGCCAATGCACTCATAACTACAATTAATGCAGCCACCCCGATCAGCGTAAAGCCCACCCGTTGTTTTTGATTGAGTGTGGCTTCAAAAAATACCTTTCCGGCTATCACGGCAAACAGCGGCATCGTACAAGGCACTATCGTAGCCAGATACACCACATTGGATTTTTCAAGTGATTCGGCAACCAACCACAGGAACGGAGCCCCCCAGCCAAGCATCACCATCAGTGACCACAACGGCGCACCGGGCAGCTTGCGAAGCGTAGACAACCAGACCGGTAATAACAAAACAGCGGGGATGCTATAGCGCAGAAAAGCAACATCAATCGGTGCCACTCCATCTATTGACGCCACCCGTGTTGCGGACATCCAGCCACCCCATACGACGGCCGCAGCAACTGCACACAGTATGGCGATAAACTGTCCCGGGGTTCTGTCAGGAAACTGAGATTTCATTCATTATGCCGGTAACATCCTGTGGATCGCTGCTACGACGACAGGAATCATAAGAGTTTCTGCTGCAAGCATAACAAACTATTGTATCAGCCGGACTATCGGCGTTCTGTACAAGCAGATAGCGGCAGGGGTTTTTACTATGTGGGGTAAGGTCAACGACATGTGATCGCGTTCCTGCGGGGACTTGCAAACTCATGCGCGTGGCTGTCGCGGCAATTGACAGGCGATACACTGGCACGGCTTGACTATCGGGTTCAACTTAACGAAGGAGCGGCGATTCACTGATGCCGGCCCGGTAGCTATTGATAAATAACCTGGTTAATTACCACGGCTATTATCTTCAAGTGTGGTGACTGTGCGCCCGAGGTGCTCATTTAGTTGTTGATCATAGCGACTGGTAGCGCCGGCGTTTTCCAGACGGGTAAACGGTTGCCAGCGCGCCGGTTGTGCCGCCACTGGTGTATCTCCCATCACTGTCACACGCTGTATAATACGCTGTTCGGTAAAATCACTTAACACGAAGTGCTGAGTGCATCGGTTGTCCCACATTGCAACAGTGCCCGCCTGCCACTTATAACGAACGGTAAATCGTGGTGTTGATATCCAGCTAAATAAATAGTCCAGCAATACCCCGCTCTCACTATGGCTTAACTCGACAATGCGGCGAGTGAAGTGCTCGTTAACAAATAATGCTTTGCGTTTTGTTGACGGATGAGTACGAACCACCGGATGAATCGCCGTTAACTCCGGCTTTCCATGCGGAGCAGCATCGTGCAGTGCCGTCAGTCCTTCACACAACTCCTGCAACGGTGGAGACAATGCTTCATAAGCTGCATAGGCACTTGCCCACAATGTATCACCACCGACCGGTGGACATTTAATCATGTTTAAAATAGAGATAAGTGCCGGGTTCTGCTGAAAGGTGATATCGCTGTGCCATTCATCAGCAACCCCGCCGTGGCTGGCCGCCAGTTCAAATATTTCCGGGTGCTGAGTAAAAGGATTGTTCAGATTTGGATGAGCATCCAGCGGCCCAAAGTGACGACCGAACGCCACATGACCTTCGACGTCCAGTTGCTGATACGGAAAAAACAGCACCAGGTGTTCATGCAAAAGTGTCTCTATCGCATCACAATCCTTTGCCGTGACATCTGCCAGTGCAATACCTCTGACCTCAGCGCCCAATGCTCCGGCAAGCCTGCTGACTTTCAACGCAGACCCGGGTGTTACTGAACCTTCCACTAGTCTATTTATCCTGTCGCCTTGTGAATAATGCGGCTAGCCGAGTGCCGCGGTAGCAGTTTCTGTGAGAGATTTAATCATTTGCCGGTAGGGCACCGGTCCATAGCTGATTCTCGCCACACCCAGTTCGGCAAGTTTATTGTTGGGAGGCACATGCGGCAATGCGATGATATTAACGGGCAGATTGACTTGCTCACACAGGCGGCCGATCAGTTTTTCATCGGCCAGACCCGGTGCAAAAAAACCATCAGCACCAGCCGACTCAAAGGCCTTTGCCCGTTCAATGGCATCGGCAAGCATGGCATCGTTATGGGTATCGGGTTTTGCCTTTAAAAAAATATCGGTTCTGGC
Source organism: uncultured Granulosicoccaceae bacterium (assembly GCA_937922015.1). Lineage (GTDB taxonomy): Bacteria > Pseudomonadota > Gammaproteobacteria > Granulosicoccales > Granulosicoccaceae. Next base: position 4,708 of record CAKZVB010000217.1, on the reverse strand, counting down.
ATTGAGAAAACCGTGCACGCTATTTTCACTTGCCGCCTTTCGCGCGGCCGCTAACCGTTCGGCTTGCTTTTCGATAGGATACAGCTCACTTGTACCGACTATTTGATCTTCAAAGTTAAAGCCGACGATACCTTTTGCCATAGCACTGCTGATAGTGGTTGCAACCTCTGATGCACTTTCGCCATAACCACCTTCAAGATCCATGGTGACTGGAATATCAACCGCTTTTATTATTCGCTCGATATTCTGCAAGGCCAGTTCCAGAGGCATTTTCTCGCCGTCTGCAAAGCCCTGAGCCATGGCGACCGGGGCACTACCGGTGGCAAGTGCTTTTGCCCCCGTGCCGGCAACCGCGCTGGCGCTGCCCGCATCCCAGATATTGAACAGGATGAGCGGACTGGACGGTATGTGCAACGAACGGAAGAGGTCTGCTTGCTCGCTTTGTGTTGCCATTGTTTGTTTTTCCCGTGAAGAACGCCGGAGTCGACAGGATGATGCTACTCAATCTTCTACAATAAGGGAAATAATTTAATCCGGCTGCCGTTGCCGGTGCCCATACATTATCGAACGATTCAGGCAAATTACCGATTTTGTTACGAAAAACTGACAGCGCCTTAGCCGGCACAGAAAGAAGAGCTGGTGCGCAACTTTGCAGTTGACCAACAGGATTTGTGTCAATTTGCTGCAACGGCCAATAATGGTATGTCACACTACCTGCATTATTCATGAACCTTTCCATTGGGCCATTCAGCGGCCAGGCTGATCAACCGGGGGGGGGGCAAAACAGATATTTTGAAAAAGGCAACTGCATCAGTATTTGGAGCCAGGCACATAAACATTTTGTTAATCGTAAGTCGTCACCTTGTGAATAATGCGGCCAGGAGTCTGCGCGGTAGAAGTCTGCTACTGCGCTGACCCCTGGAGTCAACCCTAAAGTGAAGAATCCATGAACAACACAACCTTTGGCGAAGATCCGACGTTTTACTCTATCGCCTCGAGTCCTGAAGTCAGACGCACCGCCTTCAGAGTGGCAATAGTGGTAGGCTCAGTGCTGTGCCTGATCAATCACATGCCAGCCCTGGCCATGGGCACCTTTGGCAAAATTAATTTGTGGCAAATGCTGCTTACCTACTCAGTGCCCTATTGTGTTTCTACTTACTCATCAGTAAAAATGATTAAGCGATTTGTGTTGTAGTGCTGACACACCCATCAACACAGCTATGCAACCCGGCACAGAATTTAGCCTGCATTATTCATGAGGCGACCGGCAAAATTAGCGCTTATGTGTTTTTTATAGTGTTTACATTAAGGTTATGATTAATCCTGAAAATGACACACTGTCTATTCGACGCCAGAGCCAATAGCGCGTCACATCTCACCCGATCCGCATCGCCAGTGGCGGGCCACGCTTCTCAGGCGATGGGCGACCTGTTTAGCGCTATTGACTCCGACCGCCGAATCCTCATAAATAATGCACGCTACTACGCTAACTCACGTACGCTGGCGGCTATAAATTCAGCCCGTAATTCGTCGTATGCCGTCACCGCTGGAAAGTGTTTAAATTCTTCAATCACCCGTTCCGGCGCACGAAACAAAATACCCGCATCTGCTTGCGCCAGCATCGTCGTGTCATTGTATGAATCACCAGCGGCAATCACCCGATAATTCAGATCCTGCATTGCCCTGACCGCACAGCGTTTCGGGTCTTCCTGCCGAATAGTAAAGTCAACAATACGACCCTCCTCATCAATTTCCAGTTTATGGCACAGTAGCGCAGGCCAGCCCAACTGCCCCATCAGTGGTTGCGAAAACTCATAGAAGGTATCCGACAGGATCAGTAGTTGAAAATTCTGCCGCAGCCAGTCGACAAATTCGACCGCACCGGGCAGCGGTTGCAGAGTAGCGATTACCTCTTGAATGTCCTGGTAGCGCAGATTGTGCGTTTCGAGGATCGCCAGCCGGCGCTGCATCAGATCACTGTAAACCGGAATATCCCGGGTCGTGAGCGATAGCTCATCAATACCGGTTTTTTCGGCAACACCAATCCATATTTCGGGTATTAATACCCCCTCAAGATCGAGGCACGCAATTTCCACTAACACCTTCCCGAATCAAAACGCAGTAGTTTATCGCGTTGCCCGGCTGTTGTCAGTGAATCGCTTGATTAGAATTCGTCAGAGAGGTTTTCGCCGTGACGAGCCAGATGGTCCGGCACGGCAATGGTTAGACCCAGCAACAGCGAGGACAGCGTCTTACCGTGACCATCCAGCCCCAGCCCGTCGTTTACACCTCCTTCCAGCACGTTATCGATCACAAAGTTCAAGGCATGCAATTTATCCAGTCTATAACGCACCACCCTGCTTGCGCCCTTGTGCGCAAAAAGCTGAAGCACTTTGGCTTCGGTGATTTGCTCAAGTAAATACGGATAAACTGCCGGCTGATAAGCAATTAACGATAGGTTTGATCGATTGCCTTTATCACCGGCACGGCTATGCGCTATTGCATGAAGAGGTAGTGTCACCTTCATTCCATCACCAGCCGTGTGCTTGTGTGGGCTTCGACCCAGTCGCGTTCAACCAGAATTGAGGCGGTAGAGACTTGCGCGGTGACGGACTGGCGCACTCCTCCGCCAGCTGCAGGCCCGCAGCAATAGAGTGCCAGTATTTCATCGGCGAGCTGTTGCGCGTTTGCTTTGGAGGCGCTGCGCACGGCCGCTCTGACCCGGTATTCGCCACTGGCAGCAGCATTTAGATCGCCGGCCTTCGAGCTGGTGTCGTCATCGTGTACCGAGCCTGTACCAATAATTTCTACCCGACACGGCTCATTCATGCCAAGGAGTGCAATTCGTTTGCGCACGGTATGTGCCGCCAATTGCGCGCGCGGCAGCGCATTGAGGCCGGCGTAGCTTATTTCCGCCTCACCCAGCCAGCCCCCGTCGACCGATAGAGTCACTTTAAGCGTTGCCGGCGGCGGCCTGCCAATGGCCCCGCTTACACGCACACGGTCTGTGGCGATTTGCTGTACTTCGCAGGCGCTTATATCGAGTGTCACATCGGGTGTCAGGTACTCACCGGGGTCGTGCATTTCATAGAGTAACTGCTCGGTGACTGTAGCGCGATCAACACGGCCACCGGTGTGATCAGCCTTGGTAATAACCACGTCTCCATCGGCGGTGATTTCAGCAATCGGAAAACCCAGCTCGTGTAGATTGTCGACATCTTTATAACCGGGATCAGCAAAATAGCCTCCGCTGACCTGCCCGCCACATTCCAGCAGATGCCCTGCCATGGTACCGGCTGCCAACAACGAGTAGTCGTCCGTGCGCCACTGAAATTCATGAATGAGCGGGCCCAGCACCAGTGCTGCATCGGTTGTCCTGCCCACCAGTACGATGTGGGGGTCGTGTGAAAGCGCCTGCGCGACCGGCTGTGCGCCCAGGTAGGCATTAGCGGCATGGAGTTCGCGTCCATCGGTATCAGTGCCTTCGATGGCAGGATACTTACTCAGCCTGCCGGGTTCTGTGTAGGCAAGTAAATCATCCCCCTCAACAATTGCAACACGTAAATGCCCAATACCCAGCCCGGCCGCAATCTCATGCGTGCGCGTTGCTGCAGCCTGTGGATTGGCGTTGCCGAAGTTCGCCACAATGCGAATGCCGTGCGCTACACATTGCTCAAGCACCTGAGGCAAATACCGATCGAGCCATGGCGAGTAACCCTGCCCCGGGTTCTCTCGTTTTAATTGCTGCGCGATAGCAAGAGTGCGCTCACCCATGACTTCGTAAATCAGGTATTTTGGTCCGCTGTGGTTTTTAAGGGTTGCAACCACAGGCAATGCCGCATCAAATCGGTCCCCCGCAAAACCGGCACCGCTGCCAATAAAAACCGTTCGGCTAGGTGCCACATTAACTGTTCTATCTGTCACGGCTATCTCACGGTGAAACTGCACGCACGTCGTAAAAAAACGCTAGTGGCAATGGCTTGCCGGTTTATTCGGAGGCACATCAAGCGCCGGGTTTTCATCAAAAAAACCATCCGGGTGCCAGTGAAAATTGGCATAGACCACCGGCTGTACCGGCCAGTCTTCAGGTCTGGGCAAATGATGAAAATTCATGGTGTACCATACCACCACATCGGTATTTTGTAATGAGCGGTCTGCCTGCGTCCATCGTGGCAATCCGTCGCCACCGGCACTCTGATTAGGAAACCAGCCAGCCGGATATAGCTCATCTTTATTGTATTGCGTTGCCCAGAAATGCTTAAACATAAAACCCGCTCGCTTTCCAACGCTGGACTCAGGTTGTAAAAACGGCAGCGCGTTTGTACCGGGAGCCAGCCTGTAGGCGGTGGGCTTGCCGAACTGATTCAGCTTGTCCGGGTTAAGCACTTTCCAATACCGGGCACTGGCGAGGTTAATTTCTCTTTGTGCATCACTTTCAGATTTCAGCTCGCGCTCGTGGATGTTAATCGCATTACCGTGAGGGTTATCGGTGCCGACAGGTGCCGCACTGAACTCTACCTCACTGACCGAATTCTGCTCTCCGTCGACACACATATCAAAACGAAAATTAAACACATGCTGATGCACATGAGACTGAATACCGGGCGCTACAATGTTTCCGTACTGTGACTCCTGCCCCGCCGCTATTGCTGTTGGAAATGGAATACCGGTAGCCTTAACTTCTACCCCGATGGTGCCGTCCTGATAG
>CAKZVB010000216.1 GCA_937922015.1 uncultured Granulosicoccaceae bacterium | reverse complement strand
CCGCAGGAACCCGAAGGGCAAGGCAGCAGCGGATTAAGCATAAGGAGAATTTTGGTTACTTTTCTTCTCTTTTGAAAAGTGACTCGTACAGCCAGGGACTGGCTTCGAAAAAACGCCAGGGATGGCACGCCTAATTAGCCGTAAGTGCAGAACGCCAGCGCAGAACGCCAGCGCAGACATATAAACAAAACACATAGCAAAACGCTAACCGCACCACCATCAACCATTAAATACCAGCAACACAAGCATTATTCAGTAAAACACAACCCATAATCATCGCGCATAAATAATCAGCTTGATATCCTACTCGACTCCATCATCTCGCCACCATTAGTAAAAAATACCATGCGCCCGCACCTCACTTTTTCCAGAACAATTATCTTTCTATGTTTACCCTTAGCACTCTCAGCATGCGTTGCACGAGCCCCGCAATTATCAAACGCCACAGCGCCCACGAAAGCACCGACACCGGTACCGTACGACGAAACTGTCGCCGATGTACAACGCATGCTCATCAAACTCGGCGCAAATCTTGATGTTGATGGCCGCACAGGGCCAAAGACTCGACGTGCCATCGGGAATTTCCAGCGCAATCTTGGCCAGCCCCCCAGTGGCGAAATCACTGAATGGCTGATCACCAATTTAAACCACCATGTGTCGATACAAGCAGATATTCAGGCAAGCGGAGACAGTGCCGAAGATCCCGGACAACCCACACACTGGGCCTTCGCCGCCACCCCCAACCGAATGGCGCACGGCGCTGCCGTTGGAAGCTCGGAGCTGTGGGCGACCGAATTGGCTAAGCGGGCATGCAGAGCACAAAGAGACAGTGATCCGGAAAACGCTGCGCACTACCCTTGCGCCTATACACGCAAGTGGGCCAAAACAGAACAGGCCTGCGTTTCCTTTCTATGGACCAATGGTTCATCACCCAAGTTCTATGGTATTGCCTACGGTTCTGACAAAACTCTGAGAGCGAAAGAGTCCATGCAGAAAGCCATTAACGCATGCGGGAATCCAGCGTTATGCGGTTCGTTTATAAATACAGAGCCGAAAAATTCACACACTTACTGCACCGAGGATTTCTTTCCTTAGGCAATGTTAAGACGAGGCTAAACGTCAGAGGTAACTCGACGCGTAAGCGAGCCAACACAACTTTCAATGAACTCACCAGCGCTTCGGCGGGCCTCTATCAATTTTATAGCAAGCCACCGGAGTGTTGCCGGGGCAAGCGTCAAAGCGATAGTCAGCACCGTCGAAAATCCTTATTGCCCACCGGGCACTAAATTCGTTACCCTTGCTGTATCCCCCTTCAAGAAAATCCAGCTATGAAATATGTTCTTATTTTGCTCGCCGCAGGCATCATTTTGTATTTTGCTACCCAGTTTATGAACAGCGGTAAAGCGAAAGAGAACATTGAACTGGGGCAGGCCTTTCTGGATAAAAACCGTCAGCTCGATGGCGTTGAAACTACCGCATCCGGCTTGCAGTACCAGGTACTGGAAAAAGGCACCGGCGACACACATCCCACCGCTACTGACCGGGTCAAGGTGCACTATCACGGCACTATGATCGACGGCACCGTATTCGACAGCTCTGTTGATCGTGGTGAGCCGATTTCATTTGGTCTGGGACAGGTGATCGCTGGCTGGACAGAAGGGCTGCAGCTAATGGTCACCGGCGAAAAGACCCGGCTATTTATCCCCAGCCATCTGGCTTATGGCAATCGCGCTGCGGGTAAAATAAAGCCTGGCTCTACATTGATTTTCGATGTTGAGCTGATTGGTATCAACGCTGACTAGCCCGTACAGTCTGGATCGTATCCATCACACATGCTGCTCAAATTTGTGGCCGCCGCACGGATAGTGGCGCAGGCTTGAGACACGGATCTCGTCTTGGTGTGTGCAATCTATGCGATGGTGCGCATCTTCTTCAAAGCAACCTGGCGGTAAAAAATGATGCGCAAAATTTTTTCTGTTTTATCAGGTATTTGTTCTCTGCTTCTGACGCTGGTTGTAGTTGCATTCAGCGCCGCAACTATAGCCGACACCATCGGCTGGCGACTTAATAGCATTGAGGACACCCCGGAGCGTCCGGCCATGATTCAATCACAGTTTTCTACTGAAACCACAGATCAACCCTGATTCCAGGCTACTGCACACATTAACTGCTATCCCGTGTGTCGCCACCTATCAAATCTTTAGCTGATACAGCAAAGGTAAAGTGATCCGGTAAATTTTATTTACTTCAATAAAGAATCACGTTGTTTATTTCTGCAGGAACTTTCGGTTCAAGCCATTGACGACGACGATGTTTTTGGCGTTATTTTAGCGTTAATCACAAACAACAGCAGCACACCCGCGCCAATGACGGCATGCCACAGCATCGGCATGGGCCAGATCAGTGCGATACCACCGGCAAAGATGAAAGGCCGCAGCACTAGTTTCAGAGGTTGCTCTGCAAAGCCTTCAAACCCTGCTGCCAATGCATAGATCCCTATTGCCGCAAAAAGTGAAATCTGCAATGCGGCTGACCAGTCACCACTGAGAATCGGTGTATAGGCAAACAATACAGGAATAATGTACAGACCTTTGGCGATGCGCCATGCCGTGAGACCGGTAGCCATTGGTGGCGTCTTGGCAATAGCCGCCGCTGCAAAAGCGGCAAGACAAACCGGTGGAGTCACATTACTATCCTGACTCAGCCAGAAAATAATCATATGTGCTGACAACAACGCCGTCGTCAAAAGTGCCGGATCAAGTGCCTGCTCAAACAAGGTGGATGAAAAATCCCGTGGAACCAACGCATAAAGTGCCTGCGCGTCAGCTAAAGACATGGGGGCTGCAAGCTTTGCGACTGAGGTTGGATCAACCAGTAGAAAAACTGACTGCGCAGCTTGTGGCAACGTGCCATTGACTATGTGCTGGATGACAGAGTCATTCAAAATCAACTCACGGATGGCCGGCGCGGATAAGGTTGCCAATACTATGTAGGCCGCTGTCACTGGCAGCCCCATACCGAGCACCAGTGAAATTAATGCCACCAGAATTAACGCGATAAACAGACTGCCTCCGGCCAGATCTGCCAATACAAGTGATAGCGTATTGCCGACCCCGGTGGTGCTTACCGCCATCACCACAATGCCTACCGATATTAATAAAATAGCCGTACTAACCATATTACGGGTGCCAAGTGCCAGCGCTTCTAAAATTGCTTTCGGGCCCATTTTATTGGGAGTCAGCCAACTGGACACGATCACAGCAAGAATCGCAAACGCTGCAGCATAGGTAGGTGTAAAGCCACTGATCAGCATACCGATGAGGGTACATAGGGGAATAAGAAACGATATGCCGCCTTTTGCAAATACTTCACGCACAGTTGGCGGGCTTTCTTCCACTGATACCAAATGCATTTTTTTAGCTTCAATACGGACCCAGGCTGCCACCGAGAAAAAGTACAGCAACGCCGGCAGTACAGACACTGCCACAATAGTCAGGTACGAAATCTGTGTATAGGTTGCCATTACAAACGCGCCCGCCCCCATAATAGGCGGCATAATCTGCCCTCCGGTGGAAGCGGCAGATTCAACTCCGGCAGCAAATTTAGATGGAAAACCAGCTCTCTGCATTAACGGTATGGTGATCGACCCTGTCGATACAGTATTGGCCACTGCAGAGCCTGTGATAGTTCCGGTTAGTGCCGAGCCGAACACGGCGACCAGTCCGGGCCCCCCTATCAACCGACCAGCCACAGCGCGTGCAAGGTCAATGACAAAATCACCGGCACCGGAGCGCAATAAAAACGCACCGAAGATAATAAACATAAAGACAAACGTTGAACTGATACGTGCGATAGGACCGAACATGCCGGCCACTTCAATGTAACTCCTGAAAAGCGTGGTTTCCCACGTTAGCCCTGGAAATTTGAATAACCCCGGTATCAGTGGACCAAGCCATGTCATATACGACAGGAAAACCAGCGTCATCAGCGGGATAAACAAACCGGCCACCCGACGCGCAAGCTCGAACAGTACGATAAGCGCCAGTATTGAAAACAACCAGTCACTCCAGATAAAGCTTATCCCTGCACGGTTGTATATCAGATCAAAGGCGAAGATCACGTAAATGCCGCACACCAACGCGAGCAGCCCAACGACGATATCAAGCCACAGTGGTGCCTTGCGCCAGGCAGGAAAAATAAGCGCGCACAGCAAACCAAAGCCTGCAAAGTGAATGGCAGACAGAGTCAGTTCAGGAAGTGTGGCAAAGGTATTTGCCCAGATGTGGAATAACGCAAAAGCCGCTCCGAACCAGAGGATAAAATGCGCCAGAGGGCCGTCAGTGGTGTTGCGACCTTCTACCTGGTCATTGATCGCGGGACTGTTGTCCGGATCGATACTGCCAGCGGGATTGGTCATAAAATAGATTAGTACCGGTAGATGTCAGGCGCTACAGTTATTCTGTTGCTACAGCATGCTGCAGCGCCTGGCCTTCTTACGAGATCTACTCAGCCATTAAGCTGGCTGGAATCTCTATACCTTGCTCTTTATAGTATCTTGCCGCACCCGGATGCAGCGGTGCAGGCAAGCCACCAATCGCTTTTTCGAGAGCCATGGACTTGGTCGCTTTATGTATGTTGGTCAGGAACGGAAGGTTTTCATAAATGGTTTTAGTCACCAGATATACCGCTTCTTCGTCGACATCGGCATTAACGGCCAGGAAGTTTGGCTGTGCAATGGTGTTGATGTCTTTATCAAGATTCGGGTAAGTGCCGGCGGCGATCACGTAACGTGTCCATAGTTCACTCTCGCCGTTTGCACGGGCCATTTGCTCATCGGTGAATTCGAGCAGACTAAGCTTATCTCCCAGCGCTGCAAAAGCCTGTGTGACTGCTGAAGTTGGTGGGCCGCCAGTCATGTTAGCGCCAAGGATAGTGCCGTTCTGCAGGCCTTCTGCGGTTGGCGTGTAACCCTGGTTCACGATGTTAAAGCCTGCGTAGTCGATACCGAGATTGCCAAGAATAGTCTGGCCTGAACCCTCTGTGCCGGAATTCTTTTTACCGATAGAAAACGACTTGCCCGCCAACGCGTTCAGATCATCGATAGTACCGGTCTCTGCCAGATCAGTGGCGACCACCATTTGCTCAACGTTCTGCCACAACATGCTGATTGAGCGCATGTTTTTTTGTTCACCGTCGGCAGACACTTTGCCGGTTCCGGTAACAGCCCAGTGACCGAAAAGACCCTGCAGAATCGCAAATTGAGCCTGATTCTCGCGAAGCAGTTTTACGTTTTCACCCGAACCGGCTGAACTGATCGCCGACATATCAATTTTGTGTTTGTTCTGTAGCTTGATTTTTATCAGGGTGGCCAGCGCCACACCCACCGGATAGTAGGTACCGCCAGTGGTTGCAGTAGTCAGAATATACGAACGTTCTTCCTGAGCCTGTGCTGATGATACGCAGAGCCCGAAAGTCAGCAGAAGCGCCGAACAGACTGTGGTGAATTTTTTGAAATTTGTTGACATTGAATTTCCTCCGGTCGATAGACCGACAGATTGTACCTGATAATCCTGATCGCGATAAACAACCTCGACTATTAGTGCCGGCAGCGACCACAGAGATGGTTTAAAACGGCGCAGCAAGGCGATCATGCAAACCTGCCATTAATTGACATATCATCCAGCCAACACCCCTTTAAACCACACAGGCGCTGGTGTGATGAATGCGGTGCAGACAAAGGATGCCTACACTGTGCCTTTCAACGACGGGTATTCAATATCAAACCAGCGGCTTACCTCGCCGCGTTCACTCTCATTTAGATGCAAGCCGTGCTTGGTGCGTCTGTGCAGAATATCGTCGACGGTTTGCGCCCACTCGTTTTCGATAAGGTATCTCGCTTCACGCTCATAGAAAGCATGACCAAAGTGCCGGCCGAGTTGAGAAAGCTCTGTCACACCATCCAGTAGTTGCTCACAGCGTGAGCCGTAAAGCCGACAATAGTGATGCATAAGCTCCGCAGGCAGTCCGGGGTATCGGCTGCTGGTCTTTATAAAGAATAATTCAAAGTCACTGTCTGGTATGTCACCGCCGGGCAACGGTGCGCTGGATGTCCATGACTTACCCATTTGTGGACAATAAGCTTCTACTTTGTTGATAGCGTGCTCCGCCAGTTTACGGTACGTGGTAATTTTTCCCCCAAACACACTCAGTAACGGCGGTAGTCCGTTGTTATCGTCCACATCAAAAACATAGTCTCTGGTGACAGCACTGGGATTGTCACTGTTGTCATCGTATAACGGTCTGACACCGGAGAATGTATGCACTATGTCCCTCTCAGTGAGCTGATTGATGAAGTATCGATTAATAGCCTTTAGCAGGTAATCAATTTCCGTCTGTTCTATCTCGACGCACGCCGGGTCTCCGTCAAAGGCTATATCTGTGGTGCCAATCAATGCGTAACCGTTTTCATAGGGATTTATAAAAATCACCCGTTTGTCTACATGCTGTATCAGATAGGCCTGATCCCCCGGCCAGAACTTTCTCACCACGATGTGGCTTCCCTTAACCAGTCGGACGTTGCGACCGGACTGCACATCAGCTGCGTTTTCTATGACCTTATTAACCCACGGACCCGCGGCGTTAATTAACACACGAGCCTTAATCTCTGATGTTTCACCGGTGCGGGTGTTCTCAACAGAGACGCGCCACTGATTGTTGTCACGTTGTGTTCCAACGCATCTGGTTCTGGTTAATACTCTCGCCCCTCTCTCGTGTGCGTCCACTGCATTGAGAACGGTCAAACGTGCATCATCTACCCAACAGTCAGAGTATTCAAACGCCCGGACATACTCCGGCCTGATCACCTCGCCTTCGGGGGCCGTGTCGAGTTTCAGAGATCGGGTGGCGGGCAGTCGCCTGCGACCACCGAGGTAGTCGTAGAGTAACAACCCGGCTCTTACCAGCCAGGCCGGTCTGTCCTGCGGGCTGTGCGGTAGTACAAAGCGCATCGGCCAGATAATGTGCGGCGCTATTGCCAGCAGCACCTCGCGTTCTATAAGTGCCTCACGCACCAGTCTGAATTCATAGTATTCAAGGTAACGCAGGCCGCCATGCACCAGTTTGCCAGAACGTGAACTTGTACCTGAGGCCAGATCCCCTTGTTCGAGCAGGGTAACACTGAGACCTCGACCGGCGGCGTCTCTGGCAATACCAGCGCCATTTATACCACCACCAATAACACAGATATCAACGGCATCATCTGCTGACATCGTTAGCGCCTGCCCTTTGCCTTTACTACATTCTGCTGAATTTTATCAACCCGGACCCGGTCATTGGCAGCCATTAATTTTTCTCAGCAACGATTGTGCAGTGGCTGCTCATTAAGATACCGCTGCACTTCTTTTGCTGCTTCCTCAGCCGCATAGGTGACTGTTCTGACGGAGGCACCCGCTATGTGCGGAGTCAGCGTAACGTTTGGCAGCTTTAGCAGTGGTGAGTCTTCTGCTACCGGTTCAACGGCAAAGGTATCAAGCATGGCGCTGCCGATGGTCTGATTGGCCAGCGCGTGCTCAAGGTCATCATAGTTGACCAGCGGGCCGCGTGCGGTATTGATAAAGATACCGTCAGGTTTCATTTTCTCAAACGCTTCTTTATTCATCATGTGAGAAGTTTCTTCGGTGACACGCGCATGCATTGAAACCACATCACTGCGTTCAAGTAGTTGATCAAAGGCGACCAATTCAACACCTGCATCAATATGCTCTGCAGACAACTGTACATAGGGATCAGCCACCAGCACCTTGCTGCCAAATGCCTTTAGTAAACTGACAACCCGTTTACCAATATGTCCATAGCCGATGATACCTACTGTGAGTTCGTTCAATTCACGGCCAGTGCGGTCAGTTCGATACAGATCCCCGCGCCACTGTCCTTGTTTCATCGACTCATGCCCTTGTCTGATCAGCCGGGTTTCCGCCAGCATCGCGCCGAGTGTGAACTCTGCCACCGCAGAGGCGTTGCGCCCCGGTGTATTGACCACTGTAACGCCTTTGTCACGAGCAGCCTGCATGTCTATGTTCACCGGACCACCACGAGTGACCGCAACAAACTTTAAATCCGGCAACTGGTTAAACATGTCACTTGAAAGTGGTGCAAGGTGGGTGACCAGGATTTCCGCGTTACCGATAAAAGACACAATTTCATCTGCTGTACCGAAATATTCTTTTAGACCGTCCATGCCCGGCGCCGCATAGCCATGCTCCATCGGCTCGTCAGGCCAGGGTTGTTGCATCGTGCTGACCTGCAGTTGCTGTTGCATGATCTCATGTAGTTTTTCCTCGAGTATCTCCGGCAACATGAACAGATCACCGATCACCGCAACGTTTTTCACGTGTTTTCTCCATGCTTTTGTAATTTTTTCCAGACCGGTTGCAAGGCATTGCGTGCTTCCACATAGGCGGGAAACAGTGAGTCATACCTTTTTGTTAAAGCGGGGTCACAATCCTCGACATCCCCAAGTGTCGGTGTGACCCAGTCGACGACACAATCATCCATAGAGTCATAGTGTCCGATTGAGACTGTTGCCATCATCGCAGCGCCCGCAGCACCCACCTCTTCACGATTGGACGGGCGCAGTCTGGCACCCAGTACGTTGCCGAAGATTTTGCGTAACGACTCACTGCGCGCCGCGCCGCCAGTGACACGTATTTCATCGGGCAGGTCACCCATAATCGAATAACAATCACGGCCCGCCAGCGCCAGACCCTCTATGACACTGGTGACCATGGAGGCAAATCCATGGCGGGTATTCAGCCCGATAAATCCGGCTCTGGCCGTGTTGCTGATCATCGGTCCACGCTCACCTGCTTCAAGAATGTAAGGCTGGTAAATCAGATCAGCAGGTGTCGACTGTGCTATCCACTGATCAATAGCGGGCAATAGGTCGCGGCGTTCTTTAGCAGTGCCCTGACTGGCCAGTACCTCTACCGCGATATCGAGTATCCAGTCGATGTTTAAAGTGCTGGCAAGGTTTGATTGCAGTTGGGTATACACACCTGCAACCGGCATTGGCATAGTGAAGCCGGTACACTCATCATTAAGCACTACCTGGTCGGCACCGCGTATCAGCTTCATGTGAATACCGGTTGATCCGACGATAGTGCAGCCCGGTGTTTCTTTACTGTCGTAGAGTCCCGCACCCAGTGCTGAACAAATTACATCGACATACGCCAGCACTACCGGTGTACCAGCCACTAATCCTGTGGCTTTTGCAGCCTGCTCTGTGAGCGGGTGTGCATGGTTGATTCCATCAAGGACAGGTGGAAGCAGGTGCTCACAGTCCTGCAGTTGCAGTACATCGAGCACGGTGTCTGAATATTCAAGTGTGCGAAAATTGCCGAAGGTAAAACAGGCCTCGGTGGGATCGGTGACTTGTTCACCGGTGAGGTTCATGTACAGCCAGTCTTTACAGTGGAAACCCGCCGCGCTTTTTTTCAATAGCTCCGGTGCATGTTCTTTCATCCACAACCAGTGCGCACTTTGCTGACACGCCGCAAAGCCGGTGCCGGTCTCGTGGAAGCGGGTTTTTTGATGTGGCCCCTGATTAAACGATTCAACAATTGAACCGGCACGGCCATCAAGCCACAACCATGCATTGCCAACCGGTTTTGCGTGCTTGTCGATCAGCCATGTACCATCACCCTGCCCGGTGACCGCAATGGCACTCAAACGGTCCGGTAAATCCGGTATTGCCTCGCACAGGCCCTGCAGGGTTTTAGCGGTATCTGCCCAGGTTCGAGCAGGGTCTTGTTCAACGCCACCACCCGCTAACGTTTCATAGGTATTGGCAATGGCGAAGTCTGCCAGTTGCTTACCTGCCAGAGTGAACGCTACGGACTTAATCACTGAGGTACCCGCATCAATACCGATCACGATGTCTTTCATTGTGTCAGATGCCCCGCGTTGATCTGAGATAATTCCCCGGCTTGCGGTGTTAGTTCGTGAGGATGTTTCAAACTGTGTTCGCGGGCCAGTTCTTTGCCATGTGATATCGCCTCACCGCTGTGCGGATCAAACAAATGCAGACTGTCAGGGTCCAGATACACCGAAATGGTATCACCGGGCTTGTCAATCGCTCTGTCGTGCTCGACCATTATCATGGTAGCACCTGCAAAATCAGCCGCTATGTGGGTTTGGTCGCCCAGCCATTGATTAACTACCACGGTTGCCGGTATTCCCCGATCGCTTCGGGTCACGGCATAGGGACGCACACCGACAATGACATGGTCACACCCGCGGGCAGCATCCAGCACGCTTGTTGAAAACGCCGCGGTGTCGTACCGCAGCGCCTCTTCACTGTCGGCCAGTTGGAACGCTATCCGGTTGTCTTCAATATTGACCTTTGCGTGGTAGGTATTCATTGGTGGCTCACCAATGAACGTCCCTGCAAACAGATTGGCCGGGCGATCTTTTATCGCTGACGGTGAATCAAACTGTTGCAGCGTGCCATCTTCCATAACGGCAATACGATCAGCCAGTGCATTGGCTTCGGCCTGGTCGTGGGTAACCAGAATTGCGGTCAGTCCTCTGGATTTTATAAAGTGTTTCATGCGGCCACGCAACAGCGCACGCAATTGCGGCTCAAGCTGACCCATGGGTTCATCCAGCAAATGCAAATCTGCGTCGCGTATTAAGGCCCGACCAAGTGACGCCCTTTGTTGCTGACCACCGGAGATTGCACCGGGGCGTTTTTCAAGGATATCGGAGATCTCCAGCATGGCAGCTATCTCTTCAACCTTGGCCGCTACTTCAGATTTTGAAAAGCTTGATGATTTTAACGCAAAGGCAATATTCTCTCGCACGTTAAGCGGTGGATACAGAGAGTATCCTTCAAAGGCCATGGCAACGCCGCGCTTCACGGGCGGCAGCTTGTTGAGTTCCCGACCGGCAAGCGTAATCGACCCGCGAGTCACTTCTTCAAAACCTGCGATCATTCTCAGGGTTGATGTTTTGCCACAACCGGAACTGCCAAGCAGTGCCACGATCTCACCCGGGACAACTTCCATCGACAAGTCCCTGACTGCGTGCACACCGGTATCTACAGAGCCATAGAATTTGTCGACAGCGTGTATTGATAGTAGTGGGTCGCTCACGCCTGTACTCCCTGCCCGCTCACTGAATTATCAGGTGTTGATGCGTGTGCACCCACGGCGGGCGATAAGTCGATGCGACGACCACTGGATTTATCGAACAACATAATGCTGCCGGGCTTGATGTCAATCAGAGCGTTTCCGGTTGCCGGACCGGGTGTGCCGGAAGGTCTCGACACCAACACCTCGCGCCCGCCCGAAGTAACGGCCAGCGTGACGATTTTTTCATTGAGCGGGGTTTCGGCTTCCACTTCAACCGGCAGGGAATGTATGGTGGAGTCAGAAGTGTTAGCGCCTTGCACAACAAAACTTATATTCTCCGGCCTGATGCCAAGCACACAGGCTTGCCCGTGGTTTAATGAAGTGGCGTTGTTTAATGGTATATCAACACCGGATAACTCAACGCTGCGGCCTTGACTGGTAGCACTCACAGTCACATCGTAGAGGTTAATAACAGGGTCTCCAAACAACCGTGCGATTTCAAGCGTTGCAGGTGTCAGGTAAATTGCTTCAGGGGTCCCAACCTGCTCAACGATGCCTGCATTTAACACCGCAATCCGGTCACCCAGTGCCATCGCTTCTTTGTAGTCCTGCGTTACATAAATCACTGTCGCACCGCGACCACGTAACAGACGTGGTAACTCCAGCCGCATCTCAAATCGAAGCTTGGCATCTACATTTCTCAGCGGATCATCCAACAATAACACCGGGGGTTCACCCACCAGCGCCCTTGCCAGTGCCGTCCTTTGTTTCTGACCGTTAGACAACTCACGGGGGGCGTGCTCCAGTACGTGTTCAATCTTCAACAGTCGGGCTACCTGATGCACACCGGCCTTTATACTATTGGCATCGGTGCGGGTGGCGGTAAGCGGGCTTGCGATGTTATCGAATGCACTCATATGCGGAAAAAGTGCAAAGTTCTGAAACGCCATGCCAATACCTCGATGCTCAGCCTCTATCCCGGTCATGTCTTCACCGTTGATAAAAACACTGCCTGCGTCAGGGTCTACTACGCCTGCCAGAAGTCGCAGCAATACCGTTTTACCGGCACCGGAAGGCCCGAACAATACCAGTGTTTCACCGGAATCTACGGACAGGCTCACCTGGTCAAGCACCGTCTCTTTGGCGTAACGTTTGGTAATACCTGATAGTGTAAGGTTACTCATTTAGTGTAGTGTGACCTTCAAAGTATACAGATGAGTCATTTGATCAACCTGCGTCAAATTCATTTTTGAATTTCCTTTTATCTTTACCTGCAACCGACTAATCGCGTCATGCACTTTGGCCGGCCGCCCCTGCGGAAGTCTGCCATGCATGTGGTCCACCCCCGCACTATTCGCACACTTTAAAAGGCCACACCACATTAGCCTTTCACCGCACCAAGAGACAAGCCTTCAACCAGATAGCGCTGTGCATAGAGTGCCAGTGCCAGTGTAGGTGCGATAGATAACACAATAGCTGAGGCGATCTGCCCGTACTGAATGCCGGATGCGGTAACAAAAGCAAGCGCTCCCACCGTGACGGGCTGTTTATCTGCCGAAGCCAGTACCAGTGCAAAAATGAAATTGTTCCAGGCAAAGATAAACGCCAGAAGCCCCGCGGCGGCGATTCCCGGCTTTGCCAGTGGCAGCGCGATTTTACGAAACGTGGTAAACCACGAGTGCCCGGCAATTCGATAAGCGTATTCGATATCGGGTGAGATATCTTCAAAGTAGCCTCGCACTATCCAGAGAATCAGCGGCAGGCAAATCAACTGATAGACCCAGATCAGACCAATATAGGTATCGGCCAGGCCAATCTTTTGAAAATACAAAGACAGTGGCAGCAGCACCAGCAAGGGTGGCGCAAAGCGAAACGAAAGCAAGGTGAAGGCTATATCCTCTGAACCCCTGAATTTATGCCTCGCAAATGCATAGGCGGCGGGCACACCCAGTAATAGCGACAACGCTACCGCACCGACTGACAGCAGCACAGAATTGCCAAGGTTGCGCAGAAAATGTATTTCCAGTGAAGCGGCTGAGGTTTCAAGCTTGCCAGTGATCAACGCTTTATAGTTGGCCAGTGTGGGTTCAAAGATAAACGACGGCGGCACACGCAGAATAGTGTCGTTGGTCTGAAACGACATCAGTACGATCCACAGAATTGGAAACATAAAAAAGACAACCACAACGCACAGTGCAATGCCTCGCAGGATTCTCTCCAGCAATGAAGTATGTTCCACGCTCTATACCTCTCCACGTGCGCGCTCTCGCAGGCGCAGCCAGTTTTTAATGAATATGTTGGAAATGACAAACGTGATTGCCCACAGGATCATCAGCAATGCGGAAGAACGCCCTACGTTAGTCGACTGAAAAAAGTTCAGATAGGCTTCAACCTGAAACACCATTAACGTGTCGCCGGGTCCGCCCTGAGTCATTGCGTAGATAATGTCAAATTGTTGAATGCTCTCGAGCAGGCGAAACAATACAGCGGTCAATATGTAAGGCGTCAGCATTGGCAGTGTGATTCTAAAAAACTGCTGGATGCGCGGCACCCCATCCAGCGCTGCTGCTTCAAACGGTTGTGTAGGCAGTGACCGCAGTCCGGCCAGCAGCAAAATCATAATAAAAGGTGTATACACCCAGATATCCACCAGCACTACCGTAAAAAGTGCCGAGCTGGGTGCCGAGCCCCAACGAAAATCTTCTATACCGAGCAGAGTCAGAAAGTAGCTCAGTATGCCAAAGCCCGGATTGGTCATTAGCTTGAACATCAATGCAGCCAGCGCCGGTGCTGTCATCAATGGCATCAGCAGCATAATTGATACAAAGTTATTTACTCTGCTTCTGCGCCTTAACAATAGCGCTATACCCAGGCCGAGTAACAACTCAAGCCCGACAGTAAGCCCGGCATAGACCAATGATACTTTGAGCGTTGACCAGAAACCCGGGTCGCTGAGAAAGTTAAGGTAGTTCTCACCCCAGTTCATCTTGCGCGCCCACGGCTGACTGAGCCGAAAGCGCTGAAGCGAATAGAAAACAGCAGTGAAAAACGGTATCAGAACGCCAATACAGACGATAAGCGCCGGCAGGCTTAGAACATATGGCAAGGCTGCGCGGCTAAAGAAACTTTTGCGTCGTTTATTCGATTTCATGTGTAGTTCGACACAAGGGATCTGTCCATAGGTGATCCGGCAGGCGGCACAGCATGCCTGTCTGCCACGACCGTGTTAAAAATCGGGAACGGGTTTACCAGTCTGGAACACGGACCGCCATAAGCGGCGGTCCGTCACTCAGTTAATGCGATGAGTTAAACGTCAACCGAGACCAGCGTCTTTCAGCTGCACGTTGACACTCTCTGCTAACTGATCCAGGCCTTCATCGACCGGTACTTCTTTGGCCACCATCTTTTGCAGTGTTGCCGCCCACTCAGTGGTCAGATCAAAGAACAGCGGTTGCGGAGTAAAGTGAATCTTCGCCCCCGGCGCTGACACATCGTGCATCTCTACATAGCCCGGGTAGGAGCTGTTTAAACGCTCACGAAACATTTCATCAGCCCATACTGATTTTCTTACCGGATTCACAAAGTCCATTTTAGTGGCACCGAACATACCGTGCTCCGGACCCGATGCCCACTGCAGGAATTGCCATGTGGCATCTTTATCTTTCGAGGCTTTCGCCATCGCCAGTGACCAGATCCAGATGTTGGGTGTTGGTGAGGCGGCATCAGGGTTGGCTGCAAAAGGTGCATACGCAAGCTTGCCTGCCATCTTGTTGTCGCCACCATTCATGAAATAACCCAGGATGTCTGCATCATAGATCATTGCAGACTTGCCGGCGCCCAGGTCTGTACCTACCTGATACCAGGTATGAGTTGCCCAGTCCTTGGCGCCGGAATTCTGAATCATATTGACCCACTTGGTGTGGAACTCTCTGGACACATCAGTGTTCATGGCCGCAGACAATCGACCACCATCATTATTCAGATCTTTCTGGCCATAGTTTGCATACCCCGACAGGAATCCCGGATGGATAGTCGCCCACGAACGTGAACCGCGTACACCGATACCGTAAGTATCACCGCCGGTCAGCTTGGCAGCGGCTTCTACCAGCTCATCCATATTGGTCGGCACGTTGACTCCGGCCGCGTCCAGCATTTCAGCGTTATAAGCCAGGTTGTTTTGCTCATAGCCCCATGGGATACACCATTGCTTGGCGTCAGCCGAGCCCAGTTCGCCACCCGGCTGACCGTTCCATGCACAAGAGGCACGCACGCCTTCGAGCATGTCGTCCCAGTTATAGTTAGGGTTGGTCTTTTCAGGGTCGGTGATCCATTCGTTCAGATCTTCGATCCAGCCGGCCGGGCCGTAGGTCCAGGTCATGTAGGCACCGGTCATAAACGCATCGTACTCAGATGACCCGGAAGACAATGCAGCGGTGACCTTATCGAAGTACACGTCTTCAGGGAAGATGTCGTACTCGACTTCCATGCCGGTCAGTGCTTTAAAGTTATCGAGATTTGCGATCATCGCATCGGTGTATGGATGTTTGTTTAGCAGCAGTTTTACTGTCTTACCGGAGTGTTTTTTCCAGTCAAAATCTGCGGCCAGTGCGTTACTGGCCTGCATATTCAAAATAACGCCCGCTGCTGATGCGCTGACTCCCATCGCGGCAAATCGTTTTATTAACTCCCGGCGGCTAAGCTTTCCCTGTAGAAAGTCATTGGCCAACCCTTTCTCTTTGTCATACATAGGTGTTTCCTCCTCACACGTATATTGCCTTGGTTAAAATGCATTCCGTTAGTTAACGGATCTCCTCTGTATCGACGAGCGCCTTTGCTGTTTGCTCGTCGGTAATCAATCCCTTAATCAAGCCGCTGTTGAGCACCGCTTTTATTGCACGTACCTTGGACATGCCGCCGGCTATAGCGATCATCTGGGTGTCATGCAAGTCTTCAAACGACAAGCCCATGGTGCGGTCAGACAAACGTGTGGACACACACTTTCCATCATCGGAAAAGAAATGCCCGAGCAGTTCGCCCGCACCTCCCGCTGCCTCGACCTCAGCTATCTCTGATTCATCGACCATACCGGTGATGACCAGTGATGAATCCAGATTAACCGCACCGATACCGATAATTTTTTGCGCTGAACAGCGCGCCATGTCCACCACTTCACGCAGTCCTTTCTGACTCATGAATACGTCGCGATCTTCAACCGTGTTGGCCAGAAAAGGCACTGGCATAACATAAGCACGTGCACCAGTGCGCTCGGCAAGCCGGTGAATCACATCGTGCGGATTAGCGGCGAACTTCTCTGAAAAACCGCCCAGCAAGGATACAAACTGTATGGTGCCGGTACGGGTTCGGGGTATGTTTTCAACGCAGGCCGCCAGCGTTCTGCCGTGACCGATACCAACAACGGTATCTGTATCGCTTTCAATTAATCGCCGCAGATATTGCCCGCCTGCGATCCCCAGCGCTTTAAGAGGCAGAAGCTCCTGATCAAACTCCGGTACTACCTCGCAGTATTCCAGACTGTGCCTGGAGGTGATTTGCTCCTCCAGCATCAGGCATTCACTGACGTCTCCGTCGACGTAAACCTTAACCATGCCTTCGCGGTTGGCGCGCGTAATCAGTCGATGGGCTTTGAGTTTCGACAAACCCAGTAAGCCTGCGACTTCAGCCTGAGTATAACCCCCCGCATAGTGCATCCACGCCGCCCTCACCGCGAGGTCTGTGTCTGATGCATCAATATAGCCGTTGGCAGAACCCATGAATTATAATCAACTCTGGCGGGTGGAATAATTATCAGTAGATGAAAATAATTTCACATTGCACATCAGTAAGTCAAGTCTGACAGAGTATTTTTTATTTCGATCATTCCCGGATAGACAAATCAATCCCGCTTAATAGAGGCTGTCATTAATCGCACACGTGTTATAAGCTCGTCAGTCAATAACGTTTTCGGCGGCTGCACAATGACACCGGCTGTTTGGCGTTATCTGCTCACAGACAAACCCCACAGATCAACAATCGAACGAGGAAAAAACATGGCTCTGGAAGATGCAGTTTGTACACTGGTCCCTTATTTCACGGTGCAGGATGGCAAACTTGATGAATTCAAAGCGCTGGGTGAACAAATGGTTGAGCGCACTAAAGCGGAAAGCGATGTAGCTTTCTACGGCTTCAGCTTTAGTGGTCAGCGTGCTCATTGCCGTGAGGGCTACTCCAGCGCCGCAGGGATATTGAAGCACCTGGAAAATGTTGACGAGCTACTTCAACAGGCGTTGAAAATTGCCTCACTCGATTTACTGGAAGTACACGCACCAGCGTCTGAAGTTGCCGCCCTGCAAGAGCCCTTAAAGGGCCTGAACCCCACCTATTTCACAATGGAAACCGGTTTCAGGCGCTAACACTGCGGCTCCAAAGCCTGGTGGTGAGCCAGGCTTCAGACCGGCTCCGATCAGAGCAACTGATGTTCTGACAAGCGATAGTTCACCACACATATAGTCGTTGCATTTTACACAGCGGCAGATCAATAATGTCTTCATCATTCAGCAATTCAATTTGTGAGGAGACTAACTACATGCGACAGCCCGGTCGGCATTTCCTACAGATCCCGGGCCCCAGTCCGGTACCAGATCGCATACTGCGAGCCATTGATATGCCGGTCATCGATCATCGCGGGCCCGGCTTCGCAGATCTCGGCAACAGGGTACTAAGCGGTATTCAGGGGATTTTCAAGACCAGGCAACCAGTAATTATCTACCCGTCGTCCGGTACCGGCGCATGGGAAGCCGCACTGGTCAATACCGTCAGTCGGGGTGACAAAGTACTGATGGTCGAGACCGGGCATTTTGCATCGCTGTGGCAAAAGCTGGCACTGAAACTGGGCCTGCAACCTGAAGTCATCGAAACCGACTGGCGTCGCGGCGCGGACCCGCAAATTATAGAAGCCGCACTTCGCGAAGACAAAAACCACTCAATTAAAGCACTGTGCGTGGTGCACAATGAAACATCAACGGGCTGCACGTCCCGCATTAAAGAGGTACGCAAGGCCATGGACGCGGCCGGTCACCCGGCACTGTTGTTGGTCGATACCATCTCCGGTCTCGCATCTGCAGATTTTTGCTTCGACGACTGGGGCGTAGACGTCGCTATTTCCGGTTCCCAGAAAGGCCTGATGCTGCCACCCGGACTGTCATTCAATGCTGTGAGCGCGAAAGCGCTTGAAGCCAATGCCAATGCAGATCTGCCAAACTCATACTGGCAATGGTCTGAAATGATCGAGGCCAATCAGCGCGGGTACTTTCCCTATACGCCTGCAACCAACATGTTGTTCGGTCTGGCTGAAGCCATCGATATGCTAAACGAAGAAGGTCTGGATAACGTCTTTGCACGTCACCAAAGACACGCCGCCGCCACTCGCTGTGCAGTAGAGGCCTGGGGTATGGAAGTACAGTGCGTGGTGGACAGCGAACATTCCCCGGTTCTTACTGCAGTCAGAGTTCCCGATGGCACAGACGCCGATCAACTGCGTTCAGTGATTCTCAATCATTGCGATACTTCACTGGGCAATGGCCTGTCTAAAGTTCAGGGCAAGGTGTTTCGCATCGGCCATCTGGGCGATATCAACGACGTTACTTTACTGGGTACATTGTCCGGCATTGAGATGGGACTGCACCTGGCTGAAGCCCCACATCAAAGCGGTGGTGCACAAGCAGCACTGGATTATCTAAAATCAACCCGTACGTCGAATGTGAAAGCAGCGTAGATCCGTTGTGATCACCATTCGTTAGTACGATTACTCAGTCCGTGACCAAGGACTGTCAACCCGAGGAGGATCACCATGAAATACAAACTGGCATCTGTAGTGATGGGCAGTGTACTGGCTCTCGCCGCAACCAATGTATCTGCCAACAAACTCATTTTAAAGTTCGGCCATGTCGGCAACCCCGGCTCTCTGTTTGAAGCATCGGTAAACGAGTTCGTCAAGAATGCCAACGCCCGACTGGGTGAGCGCGCCGAGGTTCAGGCATTCGGCTCTTCGCAACTGGGCAAGGATAAAGAGCTTTTGCAAAAACTAAAGCTCGGTCAGGTGAGCTTTGCTCTACCCTCTTCCGTTATGTCATCAGTAGCCGATGAATTCGGCGTATTCGAAATGCCGTATATCATCAAATCACGTGATCACATGAAGGCAGTTCAGGCAGAAATCGGCGAGTCTGTCTTTAACGCCGCGGCTGAAAAGAAAGGCTATAAAATACTCAGCTATTTTGAGAACGGTTTTCGCCATATCACCAACAATACCCGGCCGGTCAATGTCCCCTCTGACCTTGAAGGCATCAAGCTGCGCACCCCTAAAGGTGAATGGCGTGTAAAGATGTTTCAGCTGTATGGCGCTAATCCGACACCGATGGCTTTTTCAGAAGTGTTTACCGCGCTCAAGACCGGTGTTATTGATGGTCAGGAAAACCCTTATGCACAAATCTGGTCTGCAAAATTTCAGGAAGTGCAAAAGTACCTGTCGATCACCGGTCACGTTTATACGCCGGCCTATGTACTGGTGTCTGAAAAACACTTTGCCAAACTGCCCGAAGATATCCAAAGCGACTTAATGGCTGCCGCTGCCGAGTCACAGGATGCGGTCTACCAGATGGCGGCACAACTTGAAACAGATCTGTTGAACAATCTCAAAGAAGGCGGCGTTGAAGTTAACGAGGCCGACAAAGACGCCTTCATCGCGGCATCCAAGCCGATCTATGATGAGTTCGCGACCTCGGTAGACGGTGGCGCTGATCTGATAAAAGCTGTGCAATCACTCGCTAAATAGCCCACAGACAGTCTTTGACTAGTGCAGTCGTTACCTGTTTTTTCAGGTAACGACACTCTCTTTCAGCCATGAGGAAAAATACTTGACCCGTCTTTCGCGTTCGATAGAGGTTGTGCTCGAGTGGATACTACTACTGTTGATGGTCGGGTTGACTGCCATCGTCGTGATAGCGGTTGTTTTTCGAAAGTTTGATGCCTCACTTTCCTGGTACGACGAAGTCGCCAGTGTGGCCTTGTCATGGATCACCTACTACGGCGGCGCACTGGCCGTGCTCAAGCGTAAACACATTGGATTCGACAGCCTGTTACTCGCCATCCCGATGCCACTGCGAATGGCCTGCGCGTTATTTGCAGAAGTGGTGTTTATCGCTTTTTTCATTCTGCTGGCCTGGGCAGGCTGGCAGGTACTGCTAGTGCTGGAAGGCGATAGCCTGGTTAGCCTGCGCTGGGTGCCGGTGCAGCTCACGCAGTCGGTTATACCGATTGGCGCTGTTCTTTTTATTCTTTGCGAACTACTGGCCGCCCCCGCTTATTTAAAAATGGTGGCAGCGGGAGAATCCGCAGAGCATGCAGAGATTGAAGCCGGGATCGAAGCCGAGATGAAACGCTTATGATGGTCCTGGGCGTTTTTATGGTGTTGCTGGTACTGATCTGTATCAATGTACCTATAGCGGTTGCCCTGGCTGTGGCCGCAGTGGTTGGCTTACTGTTTACCGAAGGACCGGGATCACTGGTGACCGTCGCACTGGATATGTACGATGGCTCGACCAAGTTTTCACTCATTGCTATCCCTATGTTTGTGCTTGCCGGTGCAATTATGAACGCGGGCGGAATCACTGACAGACTGATTAACTTTGTCGCCTCACTGATCGGCTTTGTTCGCGGTGGCTTAGGTATGGTCAATATCGGTGTTTCGCTATTTTTTGCCGAAATCTCCGGTTCTGCTGTCGCCGACGTGGCAGCCCTGGGATCTGTAATGATCCCGCAAATGAAGAAACGCGGTTATTCCGGTCCGCTGTCTGCAGCAATCACCTCATCGTCTGCATCGCTGGCCATCATCATTCCGCCGTCGATCCCGATGATTGTCTATGGCGTGTCAGCCAATGCCAGTGTTGAACAACTCTTTGTAGCCGGTGTCGTCCCCGGTTTAATTGGCGCGGCCGGTCTGATGGGGGTGGCACATGCCTTCGCTAGAAAATACAACCTGCCAACCGAAGAGGCATTTAATACAAAGCGGGTAAAAGAAACGTTCAAAGAAGCATTGCCGACTTTTTTGTTACCTGTAATTATTCTCGGCGGCATATTCGGTGGCTTTGTCACCGCCACTGAAGCGGCGGGCCTTGCAGTGGTTGTCGCTATCGGGCTTGGCATCTACTACCGTGAGGTGAATTTTAAACGCCTGCGATCCGCGATGATAGAAGGTGGCATCCAGACCGCAGTCGTCATGTTACTGGTGGCAGCTTCCGTGTTGATGGGTGGATTTCTGACGCGAGCACAAGTACCACAGGAACTGGCTCAGTCGATGATGGAGCTGACCAGCAACAAGTATCTTATCCTGCTAATACTAAATATATTCTTTTTGATTATCGGCTTTTTTCTGCACTCAGTCGCCGCGATCATACTGGTGGTGCCCATCGTTGTACCGCTTATCGAGCTTGTGGGTATTGATCCGGTTCACTTCGGACTAATTGTTACGCTTAACCTGGCTATTGGCCAACAGACACCACCGGTTGCATCGGTGCTGATCACCTCGTGTTCTATCGCCAAGGCCAACATATGGGATGTATCGAAAGTGAATGTCTATTTCGTTGCGGTATTGCTGCTTGTGCTTATGTTGTGTACCTACGTACCCGCCGTGCCGATGTTCCTTGTAGAGTACTTTTATCGATGATAAGTGAGACCTGAATACGTGCAAACAACAACCGACAGCGAACTATACTTCCAGCGCGAAGGCGACACCGGGATAATCACCCTCAATCGCCCGCAGGCCAGGAACGCACTGACCTTCGAGATGTACGAGTCTCTGGCAGGTATATGCAACAGCATTCACGACAAATCTCTTGATATACGCTCACTGATCATAACCGGTGCGGGAGACAAAGCCTTTGCCGCCGGAACCGATATTTCGCAATTTAAAAACTTTCACTCGAAAGACGATGCACTTAACTATGAACGCACCATGGATCGGGTGCTCGGCTCGCTAGAATCAGTACCCATACCCACCATTGCCGCTATACGCGGGGCATGTACCGGCGGTGGTGCCGCGATTGCTGCCTGTTGTGATATTCGTGTTGCAAGTGCCGACCTTAAATTCGGTTTTCCTATCGCCCGAACGCTGGGCAATTGCCTGTCAGTGGGCAACTTGTCCCGACTGGTAGAGTTACTCGGCGCATCACGTACCCGGGAAATTTTAATGACATCACGGCTAATCAGGATAGAAGAAGCTTTATCGATCGCTCTGGTGTCAGAGACAACAGAAGATCCTATGGCCAGAGCCAATGAGCTCAGTGAACTTATGCTAATGCAGGCGCCGTTAACCATTGCCGCCACCAAGGAAGGCTTGCGCCGGCTTCGTGAGCACGCCGCCAACCTCGAAGGTGATGATCTGGTGGTAAATTGTTATACCAGTGAAGATTTTCGCGAAGGTATGGATGCATTTTTAAACAAACGCAAACCCGAGTGGAGCGGCCGTTAATACACAACGATCTGGTGTTCTGCTCTGGCGTTCTGCTCTGGCGTTCTGCTTTGGCGTTCTGCTTTGGCGTTTTTTCGAAGCCATCCCTGGTTGTACGATTCACTTTTCAAAGGCGGAAAAGTAAACAAAACGCCCTTTTGTTTCATCCGCTACTGCCTTGCCCTTCGGGTTCTGAGCGGAATTTTTTGAAAT
>CAKZVB010000215.1 GCA_937922015.1 uncultured Granulosicoccaceae bacterium | reverse complement strand
CTCGAGAATCTCAGCCAATGCAGCGACTTCTGTATTATTTTCAGCCTGTGAACGCAACCAGTCTTTGAACCCCGGTATCGGTGACAAGGTGACAAAGTCCTTCAGCGCTGGTAACTCCCCGCCAAGATCACGCGCTACCTGTTTGATTAGAAAGTTTCCAAAGGATATGCCGGCAAGACCGGGCTGGCAGTTGGAAATAGAATAGAACACCGCGACGGTGGCTTGCTCGCTGTCAATGGCGGTGCGTTCACCATCCAGCAGATGTTGAATATTGGCAGGCTGCCCGGTGGTTAACGCAACCTCAACAAAGATTAACGGTTCGTCCGGCATCGCCAGATGGAAAAACGCATAACAACGCCGATCTGCCGGTTCCAGTCGTTTGCGTAACTCGGACCAGCTCTGGATCTCGTGTACTGCTTCGTAGGCAATGATTTTCTCAAGCACGTGCGCCGGTGTGGTCCAGTCAATTGGACGCAGAGTTAGAAAACCCCGGTTAAACCAGGATTCAAACAGCAGTCTCAGATCGACATCGATCGGCCGCAAGTCGGGATCTTCTTTGCAGGCGAGGCGCAGGTCGGCACGCAACGCCACCAGTGTTTTTATACCGTTGGGTACTTCGTGCAATTTGCTAAACAGCTGCTGTCGTTTGCTGTTGCATGCGTCGAATATTGCAGCGTAGTCTTTTGGTGTCGGGTTGTTGTGATAGGTAGTGACAACCGTCAGTAGTTGTTGCGAGTCAATGTCAAAATCGGTTTGCAGTGTTTTGAACAACTGTAGCTTGTCTTTAGTGTCTGCCTCTTCATAACGATTCAGGAAACGCTCGGCATACAATAGTGAAGTGGCCTCGCCGCGTGTGGTGATCAGCCTCTCTGCGAGTTCGGTCAGTGGTGCGTCTTCGCTGCTGTCGTCCCCCAGTGACCGCAACAGGGACAAGCGCGACGAGCCGCTCCGCAATGAACTCCATATCTCCTGAAAATATCCAAGATAGGGCATCGCTGTCATTCCCGATTGTTGCCGTCTAGCCTGCAAGTTTTTCCGCCTTCTTACGTAATTCATACTTCTGAATCTTGCCGGTTGCCGTTTTCGGCAAGGCGCCGAATATGACTTTACCGGGTCTTTTAAAGCGTGCGAGGTGCTGCAGACAGTGTTCGATGAGTTCTTCTTCGGTGGCCGTTTGTCCGTCTCGCAATTGCACAAACGCGCAAGGGGTTTCTCCCCACTTATCATGCGGCATCGAAACTACGGCGGCTTCGCCAACGCCCGGGTGTTTATACAAGGCATTTTCTATTTCAATCGATGATATATTCTCGCCACCGGAGATTATGATGTCCTTGGCGCGATCTTTAATCTGTATATAACCATCGGCGTGGCGCACTGCCAGATCACCGGACCAGAACCAGCCGTTTCGAAACGCTTCATCTGTGGCTTCGGTGTTTTTCAGGTAACCCGTCATTACTGTGTTGCCGCGTATAACAATTTCACCCATGGTTTCACCGTCTGCCGGCACCGGCTGGTCATCGCTACCCATCAGCTCTACCGCGTCTGTCATCGGAAAGCGGATGCCCTGACGTGCTTTTAGCTCGGCATTTTCGCCGGCGGACTTCTGTTGCCATGAGGGTTGTGGTTCGGCCTGCAGGATGTGTCCGTAGGTTTCAGTCAGACCGTACACATGCATCACTTCACAGCCCATGTCCTGCATTTTAGCCAGCACGGTAGCCGGAGGCGGGGCGCCAGCCGTCATACAGTTAACCGTGTTTTGAGGGTTTAGCCTGGTGGGTGCCGCCTCATCATTAGCCAGCATATTCAGAACAATCGGTGCTCCGCCGAAGTGGCTGATCTTTTGTTGCTCCATCAGGTCGAACACATGGGTCGGCTGGATATAGCGCAGACAAGTGATGGTGCCTGCCATTGCGGTCATCGTCCAGACATGACCCCAGCCGTTACAGTGAAACATAGGTACAGTGTATAAGTATTTGGGGTGGCGCGGTACCGCCCAGCCGGCAATGGTGCCCAGTGTCATCAGATAACTGCCACGGTGGTGATAGACAACACCCTTCGGCCTGCCGGAAGTGCCGGATGTAAAGTTAATAGACAATGGTGCCAGTTCGTCTGCCACGGTGGTAGGCAGGTATTGTTCGCGGTTTCGGGAGTGTTGCGCCAGCAGATCATCGTAGCGGATGCATTGTATGTCTTCGGGGATGGCGGGCGCCTCGTTTGCGTTCGCATCATCGATCAGAATAACCTTTATGTCATTGCCTTTGGCTTTTGCTGCGCGCAGACCGGGCAGCGCCTGTGGCAATAATTCGCGATCCACCAGCAGTGCACCGGCTTCTGCGTAGTCCAGAATCCAACTGATGGTGTCGGCCTCGAGACGGGTATTAATCGTGTTCAGCACCATGCCTGACAGTGGCACAAAAAAGTGTGCTTCAAACATCTCGGGTGTATTAAAGGCCAGTACCGACACAGTTGAGAAGGGCGCCAGGCCCAGGCTTTGCAGGCCCGCGGCCATGCTCTGGCATCGTTGTTCGGTTTGCGACCAGGTGTGGACCTGATCGTTATAGACCACGCCTGGAAGCTGCGGGTGTATGTCTGCAGTGCGTGATAAAAATGCAATTGGTGTCAGCGCTACAAAGTTTGCCGCGTCGGTATCACGCGCCGCCAGAGTATTGTACAAAGCGGGTAGCACCGGTTTATCAGTTGGCATGTTTTCTCCCCTTTGGTTGCGCGTGGCGGTTAATTTCTAAGCGTTTTACCGAGATCAAGCATGCTGTTGATGCGCGCCTGTGTCTGCGGTGTTTGTGCCAGTTGTAAAAACACCCGTCGCTCGGCATCGAACAGATCCTGCTCTGACCAGAGCGTGCCCGGCTCTATGTCTCCGCCACTCATGATACTTGCCACGGCGCGGCCAACCACGCAATCGTGTGCGGTTATGTGACCGGCAGCGTGGGCTTTATCAAGCCAGGCATTCATGGCGGCAAAACTGTCGCGACCCGGCATGTGCAGGTCCGGGCGCGCGTAATGCACAGGTTTGCTGTTATGCACGCATTCAATGGCGGTATCCAGCAAACGATCACGATTCATCAGGTAGGTATCGGATTCACGCAACATAGCCTGTTGTCTGGACTGTTGTGGTGAGGTTGATGTTTTGCCGGTGCCAACGTTCATGAAAGCTTTCCATGCGGCTTCACTTATGTCGGTGTCAGGTGAACCGAGTTTGTCTTTCCAGCGATACAGGGTTTCCTTGCAACCGCCACCGGCAGGTACCAGCCCGACCATCGCTTCAACCAGACCGGTTACAGAGTTGGCGTGGGCGATGACTTGCTGCGCGTGCAGCACCACTTCAAAGCCACCGCCAATAGACATACCTACCGGCGCTGCCACCACCGGGAAGTCTGCACGTGCAAGCCGTCGGCAGGTTTGTTGAAAGTGATGCAGAAAGGCGTCCAGTCCCTGCCAGTCCTGTTGTTGGTAAAACCGGCGCACACCGGATAGATTCACACCGCATGAAAAATGCTGTGCATCGTTGTGTACCACCAGTCCCTTAAGGCCGCGATCGCCAACACCATCCAGCGCCTGTGCCAGTATTTGCATGGAATCGCTGTCCAGCGCATTGGCTTTGGTATGAAACTCAACCACTGCTACATCGTTGTATTCGTACCAGCTTGCAGAATCATTACGCGCCGCCGCTGTCAGTGTGTTGCGAATTTCGGTCAGTCGCGCGACACCGTTGCCACGGTCAATATCTGACCAGGCAAGCTCACTGCTCGATTGCCATAGCTGGCGCTGATACTGACCATCATGAACCCGGTAACAGCGACTGTCCGGACCGGCGTCTGCTATCTGCTGCAGATAGGCGGGTACTTGCTGCTGGTCCTGCTGCAGCCGACTGGCAAATTGCTGAGGGCCGATTTCATCGATCAGTTCGAACGGGCCTTTTATCCAGTTGTAGCCAAGCTTCATGGCATCATCGATGGCCAGTGGATCATTGCCCACTTCAGGGATAAGTGCTGCCGCATAGGCCAGAGTTTGCGACAACACCTTCCATGCATAATCACCGTGCCTGCCGCTGTCCTGCAACAGCACGTTAACGCCTTGCTGTTCAGCCTGATCAGCCACTGGTATCGATGGACGGGCAAAGTCAGTGTAGGTCTCTGTTGCGAAGTCGAACACCTGCCGTGTGCCATCGACGTCGCGATAAAAGCCTTTACCGCCTTTGTTACCGGTTTGACCATTGGCAATCATCTTAATCATTTCCGGCAGCGGTGAACCAACCGCATGAAACGCATCCTCTGCCGGCAGAATACCCACCAGACTCCTTGCCACATCTGACATCAGATCAATGCCGATCAGATCATACAGTCCGAATACACCTGTCTTGGGAATTCCCATCGGGCGGCCGAAGATGGCGTCGGCCTCGGGTGGTGACATGCCGCACTTGAAAGCCTCATGCAATGCACACTGAATAGCAAAACAGCCAACCCGGTTAGCCAGAAAGCCGGGTGTGTCTGCGCAATCGACAACGCCTTTACCCAGTTGCTGTTCGCTGAACAACTCCAGTGTTTGTATGACATCGTCACGGGTGTGTTCACCTCGCACCAGTTCAAGCAGGCGCATAAAGCGTACAGGGTTGAAAAAGTGAGTGATCGCAAAACGTTCACGGCGACTCTCAGGCATGCCTTCGGTCAGCAGTCGAATTGGTATGGTTGAGGTGTTTGAACTCAAAATAGCGTGATCGCTTAAATGCGCTTCAAGGTCACGGTAGAGCTGATGTTTTATCTCAAGTCGTTCAACCACCGCTTCTGCCACCCAGTCACAGTCGGCCACAAGATGCAGGTGATCGCGTATATTGCCCACCTGAATTCTGTTGGCGCTGTCGGTGTCCATGACACCTGGTGAGTTCGGATCCTGCAGACGATCAAGGCCGCGCTGCGCGACGGCATTGACGTTGTCGTCATCGCCTGGCAGATCCAGTAGCAACACATCGACACCGGCGTTGGCGACTTGTCCTGCAATACCGGCACCCATGGTGCCAGCGCCGATTACTGCAACTTTGTTAATCGGTTTAATCGAGGTGCTGATAATGAATCTCCGTGTAAATTATTAAGGTAGTCTGGTGATGAACTGACGCAGCTCTGCAAGACATTGATCAGGTGCTTCGATGGGCAGCATATGACCTGCATCTATTTTTGTTATTTCACTTGCGGTTATTTTCTCAGCCAGCGCAAGGCCACTTCTTAATGGCGTCATCTTGTCTTGCGTAGCCAGTATCAGTTGCGACGGGCAGGTGACCAGGGCGGCGGCGGCTTCACCATTGGTGTAATTCTGGCAGGCCTGCAAATCTGTCTCCAGCGGGTTTGACGCCATGATGCGACTACCCACCGCAATGGGTGCCTGTCCGGGGACGTGTGACTTGCCAAACTGGTAGGCATTGCCAAAGCCCCAGGTCAGCATGGCTTCTACAGCGGCCGGTCGGTTGTTCTGTGCCGTTTCAAGTAACTGCGGATTCACCGGTATGGCAGCACCGGTAGCAATCGCGCTTAGTGATCGGGCGCGGGCGGGCTGGCGTGATGCGGCCTCCAGTGCAACCAGTGCACCTTGTGAATGTCCGATCAGGCTGGCTTGTTTTACCTTCAGTTCATCAAGCAGCTGCCAGATCCAGTCGGCCATCGCTTCTATAGAGGTCAGTGGCTTGCCTTTGGATAAACTGTGGCCGGGCAGATCGGGTGCGATCACTGACCAGCCGCGAAAAGCAAACCAGCGTGTCTGCAGTGCCCAGGTGCGGTGATCCAGTCCGCTGCCATGGATGAATACCAGTGTCGGTAACTTTGCATCGAATGGTTTGCCACCAGTAGCAACGTAGGTATCGCGGCCTTTAACTTTTATGCGCATCGATTATTTCCCCGCCGCTGTTTTGCCGGCTGTCTTTCTGGCGGTGGCTTTTTTAGTCGCTGCCTTTTTCTTCACTGGCTTGGCGGTCGCGGTTTGCTTCCGGGTTTGTTCAGTTTTCTGTTGTGTTTTCCGGCCATCTTTCTGATCTGCGTTTTTCTGTGTTCGCTGCGCAGCGCGCAAGCCATTGGCAAGATCATTTTTAATATCGCGAAACGATTCAATGCCCACTGACACGCGGATGAGATCTTCACTGATACCGCCGGCCTTCATCGCCTTGGCATCCAGTCTTGAATGGGTGGTCGAGGCCGGGTGTAACACCAGTGTCCGGGAGTCGCCGACGTTGGCGAGATTGGTGGCCAGTTGAAGTGCATCCATAAAAGCGGCACCGGCATCGCGGCCGCCTTTGACGCCAAAGCTGAGTATCGAACCGGCACCCTTTGGAAACAGGCTGGCAACTAAATCGTGGTTGGCATGCGATGGCAGGCTGGGGTGATTAACCCATGCCACGGCGTCATGTGCTAACAACCATTGTGCGACCTCGCCTGCGTTTTCAACATGCTTTGGCATACGCAGCGCCAGACTTTCCAGCCCCTGTAACAGCAGAAAGGCATTCTGCGGGCTGAGCGCTGCACCGAAGTCACGCATGCTCTCAGCACGGATCCGCATAGACAACGCAGCCGGACCGAACTCTTCAAAAAAGCTGATGCCGTGAAAGGGGGCGTACGGTTCGTTTAGTGTAGGGAATTTTTCGGGTTTTAATCCCCAGTCAAAATTGCCGCCGTCGATAATCGCGCCGCCAAGTGCGTTGCCACCGCCGCCGATCCATTTGGTCAGTGAATGAACAACGATATGTGCGCCATGTGCGATAGGGTTGTGCAGCGCTGGTGTAGCAAAGGTGGCATCAACGACAAGCGGCACGTGTTTTTTCCGGCAAATGGCAGCCAGTGATGGAATGTCCGCGATGTCCAGACCGGGGTTTCCGATAGACTCGCAAAACACCAGCTTGGTGTTCTTTTTAACAGCGCGACTAATCGCGGCAGAGTCGTTGATATCGACAAACGTAGTTTCAATGCCAAAACGTTTCAGGGTCGACTTAAGCAGTGTCGCGGTAGATCCGTAAATCTGTGCCGCCGAGACTATATGATCACCGGCCGAGCAAAGCGTGGCGAATGTGGTCATCAGTGAACTCATGCCAGAGGCCGTACACACACAACCGACACCACCTTCCAGTGCTGCCATGCGTTGTTCCAGCACTTGCACCGTCGGGTTGGTCATGCGGGAATAAATGTGTCCGCCGCGCTCAACATTAAACAGCGCCGCCCCGTGTGCTACATCCTGAAAGGCGTAGCTGCTGGTTTGGTAAATAGGCACTGCGCGGGAGCCGTGATCGGATTCGGGTTGATAGCCGCTATGCAACGCGATGGTAGCGGGATCAAAAAAAGAGGCTTTGCTCATGAATTGACTCGTTGAGTGGGAGTGCCTCCGACTATTGCGCATCTGCCTGAGCGAGGCAACTGTCGAGCGAGAATTAAGACTATGCCACATCTGCAATGTTTTTCAACCCATGGTCGAAATTTATTACCAAGGTCGAAAAACTGATTGCTAATTGCCGTAATCGGGTACAGAATCCGGCCAGATTAACCCGCTCCGCGGTCACTAATGGTCAGCTATGTGCCATACAGCCAGTGGATTGATTAAAAAAGGGTGAAAACAGATCGAGTGATCGAGCGAGAAAGCGGGCCCGCCACGTGCCTGGCTCGAACATGCGGAATGCGCAGCACCAGAGATGAACAAGGGCAGTGAATATCAGGTTTGTCTGATCGTGAATAGACACACCGCATTTCAGAAAGGACACCCCGACTCAATGTTTGGAACTATGTACAAAGACTTTTCATTAACTTTCTCCCGTCGCCTTGTGCATAAGGCGACTTAAGCCACCATATGGGGATTCGGCTATGACACAACCACTGATTACGTTCTCCAGGCGGTTACGCGAGACACCGTTTACCGGCAGGATACTGGCCGGCGGCGCAAAATCGCTCACGGTCTACAACCATACACTGCTGCCAAGCTGGTTCCGGTCGATGGAAGAGGACTACTGGCATCTGGTCGAGCATGTGCAGGTGTGGGATGTCTCATGTGAACGGCAAGTGCAACTGACAGGCCCGGACGCCTACAAGCTGGTGCAGTGGATGACCCCGCGCGATTTATCAAAAGCGCAGCACGACCAGTGTTTCTATGTGCCGCTGTGCGATGAGCGCGGGCACATCATGAACGATCCAATTGCGATCAGAATCAGTGACGATACCTGGTGGCTCAGCATTTCCGACTCTGATATCTACCTGTGGGCCAAGGGCCTGGCAAACGGCGCAGGGCTTGATGTTGAAGTCACTCAGCCCAGGGTCTGGCCGATCGCGGTACAGGGGCCGAAGTCCGAAATACTCATGGAGCGTCTGTTTGGCGAAGAGGTCAAATCAATTCGCTTTTTCAGATACAAACGCCTGACCTGGCGCGGCTATGAATTTATTGTTGCAAGATCCGGCTGGTCGGGACAGGGCGGCTTCGAGATTTATATAGACAACGCCGAGGTGGGTCTGGATCTGTGGGATGAACTATTCTCCCGCGGTGAAGATCTGCAAGTAGGGCACGGGTGTCCCAACAACATCGAACGCATGGAAAGTGGTCTGTTATCTTTTGGCAGTGATATGGACTACAGCCACACACCATTGCAATGCGGTCTCGATCGCTATTGCCATCTCGACGCGGACTTACCAAGCATGAGTATTGAAGCGCTCAGGGCTCAGCGTGATGCAGGTGTTGAGTCGCGTCTGATCGGGCTGGTTGCACCGCAAGTTCCGGCAATATCGGGACACAGCCAGTTGATCATCAATGATGAACCGGTGGGAGAGATCATGTCGCAATGTCTGTCGGCACGCTTCGATGCCTGGCTGGGTTTTGTCATGCTCGACAGTGAACACATAGACGCACTTAAAAGCGGTTCGGAAGAAATACACCTGCAGTGCTATGATGAAAATTACAAGGCAGTGTTCAGTGAGTTGCCCTACAAGCTTGAAGAAATGGATCTGACTGAACGCGAGGATACCAACAACCTGGACGACATGGGCCTGGCCCTGGAGCAAACATAACGGTGAGCGAGGCGCCAGACAAACCCAACTCACGTGCCAGAGTGCGGCACCAGCAACGCAAGTCGTCGCTGGTGGAGGCCGTCGAGGCAGAGCTCGACGAAACCGGACTGGAAGGCGCGACGCTTGAGCGCGTCGGCCGTCGTGTGGGGTTGTCCAAAGGGGCCTTGTACTACTACATAGACAGTCGCGACGACCTGTTGACCCTGGTGCTCGAAGATGTGCTGCAACAACAGCGTGAAAAAGGCGAGCGACTGGCCGGTGAATCACCAAACCCGCTGGATAGACTAAGGGCGTTTGCGCACGGCCATGTAAGTGTCATTGTCAACCGGCCGGCGGGGCGTATGATCGTCGGTCATCTCGAGTTGCTGGCGTCGCATCAGAAATCTACGGTGTTGCTGCAACAGCAGGATGTCTATGTTCGTAAGATTATTAAATCGGCTGTAGATGCGGGGGAGCTTCGAGAGATACCACCGGTTATTGCCAGCGCGGCGTTTTTCGGGGCATTGAATACGGTGCCGAGGGCGTTTGATCCTGAGGGGGTTATGTCGTTGGAGGAGGTGGTTGATGCTGTGTTGGATTTGTTGTTG